>SDWK01000032.1 GCA_004195335.1 Shewanella sp. | reverse complement strand
CTACGCTTGCCCTATGCATCCGGATGAGACTAGCCACGAAGCTGGTAGCCGATGTTCTATCTGTAACATGTTCCTCGTCAATGAAGAAGTTGAGGAAGAGGAAGGCGGAGCCGAGACCAACCTGACTGCCGTTGAGCAAACAACCTACGCTTGCCCTATGCATCCGGATGAGACTAGCCACGAAGCTGGTAGCCGATGTTCTATCTGTAACATGTTCCTCGTCGAAGAGGAGGAAGAGGAAAAGGGGAACATCGATCACTCATCTCATGATATGAGCAGTGCCACTCCAGAAGACCACTCGGGCCACGCACAGGCTGAAACACCGGCAGATACCGTCTTCAATAGCGCACAACCCGCCCCTCTCAATGATGAAGCAAACATTAAATACGTCTGTCCTATGCATGCACATATCATTAGCGATGTGCCAGGCACTTGCCCTATCTGTGGCATGAACCTGGAAAAGGTTGAAGTCGGAGGCAGCAGCAAAGAGATCCAGGTAGATGTATCAGGTGGCATGCAACAGGCGTTAGCCCTTAAGGTTGCCAGAGTCGAAAAAGACACCCTCTGGAAGTTTGTCCAAACCGTTGGCCAGATAGATTATGACGAGAGCAAGATAAATCATATCCATGCACGCGTGAATGGCTGGATAGAGAAGCTCACCATTAAGTCTGTCGGTGACAAAATTACCAAGGGACAACTATTATATGAGATTTACTCTCCCGATCTTATCAATGCCCAAGATGATTTCCTGCTCGCACAAGATACCTTAAGGCGTGCAGGAAGCAGTGAGAACTACAAGGACTTAGTGAGAAGAGCCGGGCTACGCCTAGAGCTGCTGGGCTTTAACAAGAGTCAGGTAAAGACGCTGGCCAAATCTAAGCAAACTCAATATCGAGTCCCATTTTACGCTAAGAATGACGGCATAGTTAAGGCTCTCTCGGTTAGAGATGGCATGTATATCCAACCATCGACCGAAGTGATGTCAGTCGTCGATCTCTCCAAGGTTTGGGTCATCGCCGATGTGTTTGAAAATGAGCAGAGCTGGCTTGAAATAGGCCAGAAAGCCGAAATTTCCGTACCTGCGATGGGTATCAAGGGAATAGAAGGGAAAATTGACTATATCTATCCTGAACTCGATGCTGTTACCCGTAGTTTAAGAGTCAGAATCGTAGTGAAAAACAAAGATGTCGAACTGAGACCGAATACGCTGGCTAAAATCGACATATTTGGCGGTCCCAATAGAGACACCTTAGTCATCCCACAAGAAGCCTTGATCCAGACAGGTAAAGAGAACCGCGTCATAGTAAAGCTGGAAAACAATAGCTTTAGCGCCCGCAAAGTGACGGTAGGCATGCTCAGCCAAGGTAAAGCAGAGATCAAAGACGGTCTTGAAGAGGGCGAGCAAGTGGTGACTTCGGGTCAATTTCTTCTCGACTCAGAAGCTAGCCTCAAGGGTAGCCTTATGCGTCTCAGCAGCGGCCACCAGCACTAAGGGAGAGGATTCATGCTTAAAAATATTAACGATGAAGCCTCAATTAAGCAAAGGTTCACTATGCTGGCGATCAATAAGGTTGCAACTCTGGATAATAGGGGGAACAGATAATGCTTAAAAACATTAATGCTGAAGCCTCAATTAAGCAAAGGCTCACTATGGTTGTCACTTTTGATAATTGGAGGAGTAGATAATGCTTAAGAAAATTATCGAAGCCTCAATCAAGCAACGCCTCATGGTATTGATCATCACTATCATGATAACGGTATGGGGTATTCAAGAGCTGAGAAATACACCATTAGATGCCCTTCCGGATCTTTCAGATGTACAGGTGATCATTAAAACGCCATTCCCCGGACAAGCCCCAAAGCTTGTCGAAGAGCAGGTGACCTATCCATTATCAACTGCCATGTTGGCTGTACCTGGAGCACAAACCGTTCGCGGTTACTCTTTCTTCGGTGACTCTTATGTCTACGTCATTTTTGAAGATGGTACTGATATCTATTGGGCGCGCTCGCGAGTACTTGAATATCTCAATCAGGTCAGTAGCCGTTTACCTCAAGGTATCCAGCCCTCTCTGGGCCCAGATGCTTCAGGTGTAGGTTGGATCTTTGAGTATGCCCTAGTCGACAGAACCGGAAATTTAGATCTATCCCAGCTAAAAAGTTTACAAGATTGGTATCTAAAACTTGAGCTACAAAGCGTGGCAGGAGTCTCTGAAGTCGCGACTGTCGGTGGCATGGAGCAGACTTATCAGATCGTTATCGAACCCGATAAACTCGCCATCTACAAGTTAGATATTGCCGCGATTAAAAATGCAGTCTCTGAATCAAATAACGAAGCCGGTGGATCGGTCATCGAAATGGCCGAAGCAGAATATATGGTTCGCGCTAAAGGCTATCGACAAACCTTAGATGACTTTAGAGAGATCCCACTTGGCGTCACGAGCCCGTCCGGAACCCCTTTACTACTCAAAGACGTCGCCACGGTACGCAAAGGCCCCGCATCCCGTAGAGGCATCGCCGAACTAGACGGAGAAGGTGAAGTTGTCGGTGGTATTATCGTTATGCGCTATGGTGAAAATGCATTAGCAACCATAGAAGCGGTCAAAGATAAACTAGAACAATTAAAGGCAGGTTTGCCGGAAGGCGTTGAAATCATTCCAACCTATGACAGATCTACCTTGATCGAAAGCTCGGTAGAGAATCTATTCCATAAAGTTATCGAAGAGATGTTTGTCGTTGGTTTAGTCTGTCTGCTATTCCTGATGCACGCTCGCTCAACCTTGGTCGCGGTAATCACTTTACCCCTGGCCATTCTCATTGCGTTTATTGTGATGAACAAAATGGGTGTTAATGCCAACATCATGAGCTTGGGCGGTATCGCCATTGCAATCGGTGCCGTCGTCGATGGCGCGATCGTGATGATTGAAAACATGCACAAGCACCTTGAGCATTTCGAGCAAGAAGAGCAACGCCAACCAAACATCAAAGAGCATTGGAGGATAGTCACCGAAGCTTCAATTGAAGTTGGCCCAGCGCTATTCTTCTCATTACTCATTATCACCTTAAGCTTTGTACCCGTATTTGCCTTAGAGGCGCAGGAAGGGAGACTGTTCGGCCCGCTAGCCTATACTAAAACATTCGCTATGGCGGCCGCTGCAATCCTGTCGATTACACTTGTACCGGTACTTATGGGTTTCTTTATTAAAGGCAAAATCCCCAAAGAAACCAGCAATCCAATTAGTCGATTTTTGATCGCGCTATATAAGCCAGCATTAACTTGGGTACTTAAGTTTCCAAAGGCGACGTTAGTTATCGCTTTAGCAGCGCTAATGAGTGCCTGGTATCCGATGAGCAATTTGGGTAGTGAATTTATGCCCGAGCTTGAAGAGGGTGATCTGCTTTATATGCCTACAGCACTGCCGGGGATCAGTGCCAGTAAGGCTGCAGAGATCCTACAACAAACCGATCGATTGATTAAAACCGTTCCCGAGGTCAAGCGTGTATTTGGTAAAGTTGGTAGGGCCGAAACGGCCACAGATCCCGCACCGCTGACCATGTTAGAAACCACCATAATGCTCAAACCTAGAGAGGAGTGGCGTGAAGGCTTTACTCTCAAAGATGTTATCGATCAGCTGCAACAAACCGTTAAGGTGCCAGGGCTAACGAATGCCTGGGTTCAACCCATTAAAACACGTATCGATATGCTCTCCACTGGCATAAAAACGCCGGTTGGCATCAAGATAACGGGTGCAGATGTCAATGAGCTGCAAAAGATTGGTACCAATATAGAAGCCATACTCAGTAAGCTACCAAATACCAAGTCAGCCTACGCAGAGCGAGTAGGTGGCGGCCGATATATCGATATCACGCCTAAACTCGATGTGGCCTCCCGCTATGGCATGACACTGACCGATATACAGGATGTGGTTCGTTACGCCATCGGCGGCATGGAGATAGGTGAATCGGTGCAGGGCGCGGAGCGATATCCCATTAACCTCAGGTATCCAAGAGAGCTTAGAGATAATATTGAAAAACTCCGAGAGCTCCCCGTGGTCACTAAGACTGGACACTATCTGCCGCTACGTAACTTAGCCGATATTGAGATCACCGATGGTGCGCCAATGCTCAAGAGTGAGAATGGTCGTCTAATCTCTTGGGTATTTGTCGACATAGAGGGGACATCAATAGGCGAGTACATCGAGCAGGCAAAATCAGCCTTAAACAATGAACTTGTCGTGCCACCGAGATACAGCTATGACTTCGCCGGTCAGTATGAATATATGCAACGTGTGGATGCTAAATTAAAAAAGGTTATCCCTATGGCATTGGGCGTTATCTTCATCTTATTGATGATGACATTTGGCTCGACATTGCAAGCCAGCATGATCATGTTTAGCTTACCGTTTGCGCTGGTTGGTAGTACCTGGTTGCTGTTCGCTCTTGACTTCAATATGTCTGTAGCGGTCGCTGTCGGTATGATTGCTCTAGCAGGTGTAGCTGCTGAATTTGGTGTCGTCATGTTGGTCTATCTCAATAATGCCATCAAGCACAGGAAAGAGACTGGCCAATATGAACAAGTGAGTGACCTAAAAGAGGCCTTGATTGAAGGCGCTGTTATGCGTATTCGACCAAAAGCGATGACAGTTGCGACTATCTTCTTCGGTCTACTACCTATTATGTGGGGAGCGGGAGCAGGTAATGATGTGATGCAGAAAATCGCAGCGCCTATGATAGGCGGCATGATCACAGCCCCCTTGTTATCTCTTTTCGTATTGCCGGCACTTTACCTGATCATTTACGGCAGAAAGTTAAACTCGACGCACTAATTAGTCATCATTTAATAAAAAGCACAGTCCATTGATGGGCTGTGCTTTTGTTTATCTGTTATAAACGAAACCGTTTCACTAAACGGGTAAGCGAACGGGCTAGCTCGTTGACCTCTGCGCTACGGTCGGCCACGCCACCTGCCTCTTGGGCATTTTGATTGGCAGTATTCAGGGTTTCACCCATGCTAACTTCAATGTTCTGACTATCGGCTAACTGCTCATCTGCGACCTGAGCGATATGTTGACTCATCTGCTCAATCGTACTCAAGGAGGCATCCATATGCTCAATAGCTACCCCTAACTCATTACTTTGAATGACGCACTCTGCCGCTTTAGATTGTCCAAGAGAGATAGACTCGGCTACCGATTCAGTTTCCTGCTGCAGTGCCGTGATTGTAATCTGGATCTCGGCGGTAGACTCTTGCGTACGCATGGCTAAGGTTCGCACTTCATCGGCAACCACCGCAAAACCTCTGCCATGTTCACCCGCTCGGGCCGACTCAATGGCCGCATTCAGCGCCAGTAGGTTAGTTTGTTCAGCGACCCCGACAATCGTATCCAAGATCCCACCGATATTTTGACTATGATGACTCAAGCGAGACATCACCTCTACCGACTCACTGAGCCCGTTAGACAAGTTTTGAATTGTTTCACTGTTGGTGGTGGCTATGCCTTTAATTTCACGACTGCTTTTAGATGCTTGAGTCACGTTATCGGCTGTTGTATCGGCTTCATGTTTTACCACCGTTGAACTCGAAAACAACTGCTCAGCCCTTATCCTGACATTTTCCACCCGCTCTATCTGTTCGGCGGCAACAGCGGCAATACGCAGACTCTGTTGACTCGAAGCGGTCGCAGAGCCATCCAGAGAATGTGCATTCTCACTAATCTCATTAAGCAGCTGAGTCAGATCCTCAGATAATTTATTAATGTTGTCGGTCAAGGTGCCAAACTCATCATCCGTTTGCTTAGTGATACGCTGAGACAGATCACCATCGGCAATGCGCGCCAGAGCCTGATTCACTAATTGAAGGGGCCCCAACATGGCTCTGGAAGTTACGATTGAGATAAAGCTCGCCATCAACACAAAAACCAAGGCGAGTATAATAGCTAATGTTTCACCGGCGGCGATCCTCTCTTCTGCCGTGGCTTGTAATTGAGCAAGCCGTTGGTCGGCTAAATTAGCCAGCAGATCGAGTTGCTCATAACTGGCAGTGAAATTCTGCTCCGCTTCACTGTATGCCTGCAGGGCTAATTCCCCTTGGGCTATAATACGGTGCTGCAACAGGTACAGCTCTCCCGGTTGAAGTAAATATTGCTTCAGCAAGTCTATTTTTTGGGAAGATTCTCCCATAATGTCTTGAATATTTAAGGGTTCGGCTTGTCTTCTTAAAAAATCGAAATTGGTTGTCAGATTACTCATTAAAAAGCCAATATCTTCCTGATGAGCTATCACTCCTGAAGCGATATCGACTCGAGTCAGTCCGGACATGGTATTTCCCATGGTAAATAACATATCGTCGATTCGGGTGCCTGTACCAATGACCTCCTCTAACAAACGAACCTCTTGTGGTGCTGAAACCAGCTCCAGATCCAACATCAGATTACTCGCATCAAAACGGTTTATTTCAAACTCTTTATATCGCTCTTGAAACTCGGTACTGACTTCGATTATGCCCAGTTTTGCCTCGAACAATTTCTGACTCGCTGCAATAAATTGTTGAAACTGCACTTCGGCCTGCTTAAGTGAATTAAGCATTTTACTCTGGTCTAAGACTTTACCCTTAAGCCTCGATATATCTTCGTCATAGCGGATTTGTAACTGAGCAAATTGAGTCTGACTGCGGTCCAGTTCAGAACGCTCTTTATGAGTGTTAGCGACGGCTAATAACTTTACCATCTTCAGGAGCGTCAACTGCAGCGTATGACTCTGCTTTAACACTGGCACAGCCAGTGTCTCAACATTTTTATTCGCGATATTTATTCTGCTGAGGGAGTAATAGAAAAAGCTGCTGCCGGCAATGAGTAGCACACCAATAGCGCTAAAACCTAAGGTGATTTTTTGTCGAATGCTAAACTGTAGTGTCATCATAGACAAACCTATATTCATGCACTGAAGTCAAAACCTAAGCGGTTCTATTTAATCTGAATTCGGGATAATGAGTGTCATACCAATCAGTAATCAAATTTAAGCTTAGCAGTAATGTTCATCACTCATAAAGGGAGAGTTCAAATACTCCCTTTATGTATTGAGCGCAATCACAGAGAAAAAGCCTCCCTGAGGATCATTGATAACGGCAAAGCGACCCACTTTCGGAATATTGATGGGAGGGACGCAAATCTTGGCCCCGAGTTTGGCTGCTTTCAGCGTAGTTTCATCGCAATCGGCCACGGTAAAATAGAGCATCCAATGAGGCACAATATCTCCCCACTCCTCAGTCATCTCCATCATGCCACCGAAAGGTTGCCCATCGACAAGCCATTCTGTGTATTCAAAATCGGCCATATCACTAGGTTGCACTTCCCAGCCTAAGATTTTAGGGTAAAACTGCTTTGCCAGTTCGGTATCCAGACACGCTAACTCCACCCAACAAAGTGTCCCAGTCTCCCCTTTCTTCCCTGAGCCGATATGCTCACCCGCTTGCCATATCGCAAACTGCGCCCCTTCAGGATCACTGAGTAACGCCATTTTGCCAGCGGTGCCGACATCGTGGGGGCCAAACAACAATTCTCCACCATGAGATTTTGCCAACACTATGGTGGTATCTACGCTATCGACGGCAAAATAGACCGTCCAGTTCGTTGGCACTCCTTGCTCACTCATCTCAGCATGCATCTGATAGGCAGCACCGATCTCATCGGTTTCATCACCGATGGCCAGGTTAAACATGGTATATACCCCATCGGGAATAGGTATGTCCTGCAAACTCCAGCCAAACAATTCACTATAAAATTGCTTGCCTGCTTTCGCATCGTGACTGGCGAGCTCAACCCAACAAGGCTGCCCCTGAATATATCGTTCAACTTTCATATACAGCAC
>SDWK01001020.1 GCA_004195335.1 Shewanella sp. | reverse complement strand
CGCCTATGATGATGATGTTGGGAGGGATCATCGGTGTCGAACTGGCCCCTAGCGCAGCGCTGGCAACACTCCCTATTGCCTCCATGGTGGTGGGGGTAGCGATATCGATACTACCTGTGACTCAATTGATGAAACGTTTCGGGCGTAAAAAAATATTTATCGGTGGGTCACTGTTGGCAGCCACGGCGGGACTGATTGCTGCCTATGCGACCCGGGAGCGAGACTTTGTTATTTTCTGTCTCAGCGGGGCATTACTCGGCACGGCAGGCGCTATTGTTCAACAGTACCGTTTTGCTGCAATGGAAGCCGTGGCGCCCGCTTTAGGGGCCAAGGCGGCATCTCGTGTTTTACTCGGTGGTTTAGTCGCGGCTTTTATCGGGCCGGAGCTGGCCCTGCTCGGCAGTGGACTGGTGTCTACCCCCTATGTTGGTGCATTTTTGTTTCTCTCCTTAGTATGTATCTTGGCGGCGTTTACCTTGCTGTTTTATCGCGAATCTCCCCCCATTAACGCCATAGATAAAGAAAGTGCTCACCTAGAGTCCAGACCGTTGAAAGTGATCTTGAATCAAACTCAGATCTGGGTCGCCATTGCCGGATCCATCATAGGTTTTGCCATGATGAGTTTCGTGATGACGGCCACTCCCCTGCATATGCATCATATCGAGCACCACTCTTTAGCCGACACTAAATGGGTGATTCAGAGCCATATCATTGCCATGTATCTGCCTTCCCTGTTTACCGGATTCTTGGTGGCTAGGTGGGGGGTATCTAAAATGATGTTGCTGGGTTTATTGGCCTATTTGGTGACTATCGTTATCGCCTTGATGGGTAATGATCTTCTTAATTATTGGTTGGCATTAGTATTGTTAGGTCTGGGTTGGAACCTGTTGTTCGTTGGCGGAACTGTGCTACTGCCCCGTTGTTATGCTCACGGCGAAGGGTTTAAGGTACAGGCGATGAATGACAGTTTAGTCTTCGGTTCTCAAGCGATTGCCTCCTTGAGTGCCGGTTGGGTTATTCATCAATTGGGGTGGGAGTTATTACTGAGTATCTGTCTGCCATTTATTGCCTTCCAGCTTTTGTTGATGACTTGGTGGAAATTTAGCCAAAGCAATCGCTTGGAAGCTAATGCTAACAAATAAGACCCTCTTTTGATTGTGGATTCATGTTAGAATTTTTGTTTCATTTTAGTATGCTTTTCTCTTTGGAAGATGAAGAGAGCTGTGGAGCAGTTAATGCAAACAATAACGGTCGATATCGGTGGTACCACAGCATTATTTGAGATGCATATTAATGGTCGAGTCGAGCAGTATAAAATTGCGACGGGCGAAGGCTTTAACATTGAACGTCTGAATAAGCACCTCACGGAGTTAGAGTCCGATTATGGATTTAGCGAGTATGGGCTGGCGGTAGCGCTGCCTGGATTGGTTCAAAATAACCGACTGCTGTCGAGTAAATCTCTGCCGGGTCTAAATGGCTTATCTCAACTCGATATTCATAGCCGGGCTAAAAACATATTGATCGCTAATGATATCGATGCAGGAATACAGGCTATTTGCGAACCTAAACATCAATGTGAACTGCTCATCATGAGTGGCAGCGGAATAGGGATGTCGATTGCCATGAAGGGTAAACCTTTTTCCGGTGCGTCCGGGCTGGCTGGAGAGTTGGGGCATTGCCGGGTCATGACGGAGTCCGGTGAATTTAGCCTTGAGCAACTTGCCTATGGTGGCTCGGTTCGCGGTCGCGGGCTTAAATCTTCCAAGGATCTGTTTCGCGCGGGCAGTTATTTAGGGATGGGGATTGCCTGGTCGGTGAACCTGTTTAACCCTAATCGTATCTGGCTTGCTGGTGTGATGATGAACAACGACGATTATTATAAAGGTTGCATCAGTGCACTCAATGATATGGCGTTGCCGGCTCCCATGTCTCAAGCAAAAGTATCACGTGTTCATGATTTGGAAACCTTAGTGTGTCGTGGGTTGAAAGAGATGCTTACCCAAACCGGGGATTGATCTTTTCTACCTGTCATCGGCTCCTTGTGTAGGGAGTCGATATCAATCACATTCCACATTTCTAGCTAAGACTTTAAATCTTTATTGGCTACCGAAC
>SDWK01000436.1 GCA_004195335.1 Shewanella sp. | reverse complement strand
ATTCAATAGTCCTGTCTGCCACCTCAGAGTCATATGTATTGTATTTCTCCATCGAATACTCGTAAACCATAGTCGGTTCCTCACCCTTCTTAGCCCGCATCACGCCGCCGGTGTCGTAGGGGAAGTTTTCAGGGCCGGGTGAATACATCAACGCGCGCTGGGTAAAGCCACCGACGTCATCGGTGGCCTTGGCGTTTTTGTTATTGACCCACCACGGAGGATTACCTTCGGACCACTCTGCCTCATCAAAGCCTTGGTTTGTAGGGAGATTCTCTTCTTCACCTCCCATATGCCATTTACCGAAATGCCCTGTGTAGTAGCCCGCCTCGCTAAGAATTTCGGCAATAGTCACCTCGTCCTCGTGCAAACCCGTGCCAACCTCTCCGGGCATCGCAATTTTGTAGAGGCCGTTGCGAATCGGATGACGTCCTGTCGTCAGAGCGCTGCGCGAGGGAGTACATTCGACCTCAGAATAAAAGGACAAAAAACGCATACCCTCCTGAGCCATTTTATCAAGGTTCGGTGTCGGCGCGCCGCGAATTTTGCCGCCGCCGTAGCTTCCAAGTTCTGTATATCCGACGTCATCAGCAAGAATATAAACGATGTTGGGTTTCTTACCGAATTTTGCCTCTAAATCTGCAAGCTTTTTCCGAACCTCTGTATCATCCGCTTTCCATTGCACACCGAATTCTTTTTCCATGCGGACAAATTCTGCATCGTGAACAATATCGTTGGCGTTCACTGAAACGGCGAGCAAGCACGTCACAGAAACAGCCAATACCACTGCTTTCCCGATTTTTGTGAATTTATACAATTTGACGCCTCCTTCTTGTTTGTTGTTGCATCCAATTAATTCCAAGATAGAATTTATCGAATTGACCAGTAAGAGACATCCAGAATCGGACATTTTTATAAAAAAATGATTAAACCAACAGATTCCTCACTAATAAAATCGCAATTCAACAGTTTTGAAGAATACCAACTGTATATTCGGGGTTGGGGCCTTGAGTTCGAGCAGTTGGATTATGGACGCTTCCAGTCTGACACTTCCCAAATTATGACACCGGACATTATCATCACTGAGACTCGCTTCAACCGTCGCCTAGTAGTGCAAGGTAATCCGCCCCCTGGAATGAGGACATTTGCCCTTTTGGCAGCGGATGCGAGCCCTTTTGTTTGGCGAAAGCATGAGATGACAAAGGAGAACTTTGCTATCTTCCCAAAAGGCGGCGAACTCTACGCAGCGAGCCTTGAGGGATTTCATGTCTATACTCTTTCGCTTGCGGAGCACCTAGTTGAAGAGAAACTGCATCAGGAAGAGAGTCATGCTTTGGCCATCAAACTACAACAGGGAGGTGTTCTGAAGGTCATAGCTTCAGAACTAAATGGTTTGAGGTCTTATGTGACACATGTCTTTTCTATGGTGAATCAATGTCCGCAACTTATGGCTCAACCACAGTTTCAGCAGAGACTCCGTGATGAACTGGCGAATCATATCTTCGACATACTTGCCCTTGGAAAAGAGAGCAGTTTGACACGCTCTTTTCAAAAACATGTCCAAATCGTCAAGAATATAGAAGATTACGTTGCTGATACAGACCCTGAGCTTTTTTCTGTGGCTGAACTTTCCAGCACCTTCCATATCAACGAACGCACCCTGCGGCGTATTTTTATAGAGTGGTACGGTGTATCGCCACAACAGTATCTATTGGCAATTCGACTAAATGGTGTAAGGAAAGAACTCATTAAACCCCATTCGCAGACAACCCTGATTAATGACGTCGCCAGCCGCTTCGGATTCTGGCATATGGGGAGATTTGCCAGTTATTATAAGCGTCAATTTTCAGAACTCCCGTCAGAAACACTGTCGCGAGGCTAAATCCTGATCAACCTCAATACATCATGTTTCTCCGACCGTATGATTCGCTTGGCGACCTCACTCCGAAAGAGTATTTAGCCGTCAACCAATAGCTGGGTTTGTCTCATAATAGTTGGTATTAAAACAGGGAGGTTTACAGGGGCTTTCTCATAAATCACGACTTCTGAGAAGAAAATCGGCTTCTTATTGATAGAGACATTTAGGAAGACGGTTCATACACAAAATTATGGCCACCTGATAACGGG
>SDWK01000424.1 GCA_004195335.1 Shewanella sp. | reverse complement strand
CGTGTAGTTGTAACGTTTTTTTCGCATGGTGAATTTCTCCGATCACGTAGTCTAACTCAATCGAAGCGATTCTCCAATTCACGCTGAACCAAAACACTACCCTGACACAGGGGGATATCGGGCTGGCCGTTTCAGTGTTTGATAGATGGTGTCTTGTCGGAAAATCTCAGTCATCGGAGCGAAAACATAGTGAAAGTCACACACTCCTCGCTAATGTTAAAATTGTTTACTCATAAGAAAGAATATTGTTTATTGGTCGTGTCGATTCGCTGATTTGTTCGACGCCCCAGACCGATAAGAGCAAAACCAGAGAAATCTGGTGACGCAAAGCCACGGGTCCTCTTTGTTTCACAAAAGGATAGCCGGGCTGCCGAAGAATGGATTCCTTCATGGAACTGCCTTTGTGCCCGCGCCATCTTTATTTTCTGGAGATGGCGTTTTTAATTGAGCTGGGTTTCAAAAGGTACTTTTGCAAAATTTGCCATGAAGGGAAAAAGGAACTATGCCTCCAATGACCGCCCTGATCCTTGAGGATAATTCTGAGTGTCGCGACCTGCTGGCCGAGATGTTGGCTGAAAGGGGTATGAAGGTCACTCAATATTCAGATCCAGAAAGTTATCTGGCCGCACGCAGTCCTGAAGACTGCGCAAACGGATGCCCCTGTGTCAATTTTATTTTGACCGACAATCATATGCTCAAAATGACCGGCTTGGAATATTTGGAGCAGAGGAAAGAAAAGGGCTGCAAGTTTAACTATGATCGCGCGGCAATTATTTCGGGCAACCTGTCAAATGAAGAGATAAAGCGGGCGCGACAACTGGGATGTAGGATATTCATCAAGCCTTTCAAAATTGATGCGATTAATCTGTGGCTTGATGAACACATGGATCAGGTTGCCTGAGGCAAAAGTCAGGTCGAAAAGTCCGAGATAGCCTGATAAATCAGAAAAGCCCCCGATCTGGTAACCGTGGGCGCTTAGTGTTCTATTGATAGTGATTTCCAGGGCACTTTATTGCCCTGCCGAAAATAGGGGCCGGTTGCCTACCATTAGAAACATGCTTAACTAGATACAGCTTGCTAATCGACAGAATAAGGTTGGAGGTTACATGGCCAAAAATGACATCACCGCGAGTTGTGAAAAAGAAAACATGCGCCGGTACTTGCTGACTACTGTACTTTTCTCTGCAAAAAAGAGCCAATTAGCTGGTTCACATAGCCGCTGGGGTAGTTTCTGGCAAGGTTTGCTGAAAAAAAACTGATGCACCAAGATCTCTTAACTTGAGAGTTAAAATACGGGTAGTTCTCACCAACAGCCCTTTTTCGTGTCTGATAAGTGCTGCAAAGCAAGAATGTCAACCCCAATTTCTGAGATAGCCATTTCGGTGTCTGATAGATGGTGATATCCGAGGAGAACTTTATATAATCGATGATTCGTCAAGAGTTACAACAAAACCAGTGCGGCATGTCTTACACGTAGCCAAAGCTGATTTTTTAAATTTATAATCATGTCCAACAAAATGGTTTAGAGAAACATTATTTGTTTGCTGGCAATTGCAACACGTAGAAGTCACTGAACGAGAATTAAGCATTTCCTGTCCCTCTTTGTTCTGATTTAAGTAAGTATCGACAACATTAAAAAATGTGCGAAAGGCATTTAATGCTAAATAGAAAACTGGTCACCTAGTGATTTTGATCCAGTCCTAGCTGGCCTTGTTGGCAACTATAAACATGATATTCAATACCTCATCGATCTGCGCTGGCGACATCCAACCGTTTTCAAAACAGTTAGCTCCCAAAACTCGATTGGGTCGATTAGTAAGGTTGTCATCTATCTGTTCTTTAATGGCTTGGTGAAGTTGTTCGCCATCTATATACCCAACTTCTACTGCAATTTCCCCAAATCTCGGACAGTATTGTTTTTTTCTGGCATGAGTCGGAACTCCTCCTGGTCTAAAGAATGAGGTTCTGAAACAGGAGAACAATAGATGTGCCGCTTCCCCAGATTGCGAGCGAAACAAATACTACATAGCATGATTAGCAGATGTCAATGATTTTAATTTAACCGTCTGCTCCTTTGAGCATTATTGCCTTAGATATCCTGCATTTAAGCACACTGAAAACGACT
>SDWK01000951.1 GCA_004195335.1 Shewanella sp. | reverse complement strand
CAATCCGAAGAATTTCAATCTCTCGTTGAAGACTTGAAATAAAGACATCCACTGCTTGTGTCCCCATATGAATTGCTTGAAATCATAAAAAGGAATTTATTTAAAGAAAGGCAATATGATTTGAATATAGATAACCATATTCGTCATATTAGCTAAACTGGAGATTTCAGCTCTAATATCTGACTATTTATGACCTCGCAAATTCCAAGTATACGATACGCAGTTGTCTCTATCGAAAATCTTAAAACAGCCATCTTTATGCACTCAAACCTGTGAATGAGAAAGCATGAATCGATGATATAATTTTACACTTTTCTTATTTAAAGAGCTACACAAAGTATTGTGGTTTAGGGTTTGGCGTGAAATTTGTGATACCACCAATTCAGCTCGCAAGGCTTTGATACAGATACCTGCAATAACGTCCAAGTATCAAGCACTTGATTTTTCTGTGATAACCTAATACCGTATCACCAAACGATAGCGGTTGAACCAACTGCAATTTCGTCACGTTATCAAGCTCTTGATTCTCTATGATAATCTCAATGTATCTGCAATTGACATATATTTGGTTTCCCGGCAAGATAACGCAGCAGTCGATTCAGATTGATACTTGTATTCTCCTGTGAAATGTAGCCTGCTCAAACCGAGAACTATTGCAATAATTGTTCGTTTTGATGTGCCACACCAACCGCTCTTATAAGGAGGAGGCATAATGATCAGAAAACTTCTTTTTCTCATTCTAATAACAACCATGACCATTGGATTCGCAAGTTGTGATCGCATGTGGCAATCTTTCGAGAAAGATATACGCCCCAACATATTGCTCATCGTTGCGGATGATTTAGGATACTCGGATATTGGTTCTTTTGGCGGCGAGATTGCGACTCCGACTTTGGACAAACTGGCAAAAGAAGGTTTACAGTTGTCTAACTTTCATGTGCTGCCCAGTTGTTCCCCGACGCGGTCGGTTCTGATGTCCGGCATGGATAATCACCAGGCAGGTCTCGGCACCATGGGTGAAATCAAAACACCTGAAATGGAAGGTCATCCCGGATACGCTGGCTATTTAAACTTTGAGGTTGCCGCTCTGCCGGAGGTCTTGAAAGCCGAGGGATACCACACCTACATGGCGGGCAAGTGGCATCTTGGGCATGAGAAGGAAACCAGTCCGTATGCCAGAGGCTTCGAAGAGACGTTTATTCTGGCACCCGGAGGAGGAAGTCACTATAACGATCGCAAACCACTGTCGCCCCCGCAAACTATGATCTACCGACGTAACGGCGAAGAAGTAAAATCGTTACCCGATGATTTTTATTCAACTAAATACTATACCGATAGCCTTCTGAAATGGATCAAGGATGGCCATAAAGATGGCAGGCCATTCTTTGCCTACCTGTCATACACAGCGCCGCACGATCCTTTGCATGCGCCCAAAGAATACATCGAAAAATACAAGGGCAAGTACGATGGAGGATGGGACGTATTGCGTGAAAAAAGATTGCAAGGCCTGAAAAATCTTGGAATCATACACAAAGATGCTAAATCGTTCCCGCGTTTGCCTTCGGTAAAAGCTTGGGACAAAATGTCCGCAGAAGAGAGAGCGGAAGCTGCACGCGACATGGAAGTGTATGCCGCAATGGTGGACTACATGGACGAACAGATTAAGCGAGTGATCGATTGTTTAAAAGAGATTGGCGAATACGACAATACATTGATCATCTTTTTCTCGGATAACGGCGCCAATGGTCATCCGAATACCGTCTATCCCGGTCAAACAGAAAAATATTTAAACTCCTTTGATAATAGCTTGGAAAATCGTGGTCTAAAAAATTCCTTCATCGAGCCGGGACCGGGCTGGTCCCAGGCCAGTATGGCACCGAGCCGCATGTTTAAAACATTCACCTCAGAAGGTGGTATTAAAACCCCAATGCTGGTCAAACTTACGGGCAAAAGGGCGAACGCTGGCACTATGAATCATTCGTTTTTCCATGTGCGCGACATTATGCCGACGATTTTAGATTTTACCGGAGTCACGCATTCTGAACAGTTCAGCGGACGTAAAGTGAGACCCATGCAAGGTAAGTCCGTCCTGGATCTGCTCGAAGGCAAAGTTGGAACCCCCTATAC
>SDWK01000946.1 GCA_004195335.1 Shewanella sp. | reverse complement strand
GACCATAATTTCGATCTCAAAACTCCCAAGACAAGTGAGATTTACCCAAAAACAGATATGACACAAATATTGAGACACGCCTTTCAGTAAAAAACGCCCTCTCAGAACTTTCAATATCTGAGATGCATAACCTCCCCGGTCAGAGTGTGCCGCCTAGAAGGATATTCAATAACTTTGGATCTACTCGGCTTATCTTGACTTATTGTCGAATTTGGCTATAGTCCCCAGTAGGGAACAATCTATTCAGACGAGAAGGTCGCCAGCATGACAAATATGGCAAAGGGAAGCAACATGCTACTAAGCTTTGGTGCCAAGAATTTTTACTGCTTTAAAGAAGGGGTAGAGATTTCTTTAGAGCTTGGATCGAAATGCCCAGAGAGCTTGTCTAGAGGGAAATCGGTTTCAAACCTACTTTGCATTAAGGGTGCAAATGGTTCTGGAAAAACAAACGTTATAAAAATCATCAGTTTCTTAAGTATATTTTGTTGTAATTCGTTCAACAATAAACCTGAAGATGAGATAAGTCTCGATACTTTCTTTGATAACGATGATCCAACAAACATATTCTGTGAATTCGACGTATCTGGGATAAAGTACAAATATGAATTATGCCTGACTAAATCTTCAATAATTAGCGAGACTCTTTCAAGGACAGTAAGGAGAGAGTCTGTAGTATTTGAAAGAAAAAATAATGAACTTGTACGTTCCATAAATGAATTTTCAGCGCTTAAAAAAATAAAACTAAGGTCAAATGCATCAATAATAAGCACTGCACATCAATATGAATATGATGGAATATTGCCTTTTTATGAATTTTTCAATTCAATAATTTGCAATGTTAATTTTCTTGGAAAAAGACCTAATGATTCAAATTATAGAGACGTTACGAATTTCTATAAAAATAATGAGGAAATATTTAAAAGCGCCATTGAGATAATAAAAAATTCAGACCTTGGCATTGCCAATATTGAAATAAATGAAGCAAAGGATGAAGATGGTAAGATTTACTACTTCCCAACCTTTGAACATGATGTAAAGGATGCAGATAGAGATTGGCTAACCTATCATTATGAATCAACAGGAACACAAACTTTGTTTAAAATGCTACCAAGCTATCTCTATATACTTAAACATGGCGGAGTACTAGCTATGGATGAATTTGACACAGATCTCCACCCACACATACTTCCGAAAATCGTTACTCAATTCGAAGATGAGGATTCAAATCCACACAACGCCCAAATGATTTTTTCTACACACAATACCGAGATATTAGATCATATGGGAAAATACAGAACGGTCTTAATCAACAAAGAATCTAGTGAAAGTTATGCATATCGACTCGACGAAATACCTGGCGAGATCATCAGAAACGACCGACCAATAGCCCCTGTATATAATTCTGGAAGAATCGGCGGGGTTCCGAGAGTATGAATAGGTACGCGAATAAAAAAAAGATCAAATACATTAAGGGGTTTGAGGGACTGGTCAGCCTTTTAGATGACAGCAATGATCTGACCAAAAGATGCAAATTCAACTTTTCTTACTTCATATCAAACCAAGATGCCGGACAAGATTTTACAGACTGGAACCACAAGCAATTGACCGATCTGCTTAATAAGTTTAAAAGTTATTCAGCCTCTCCCCTCGATTTTTGGCGAAACGAAAGAGTGGGCGGCGGAGGGCTAAAGGTTCTTGAAATATATGGCGGGTTCCCCAGTAAATCGGATTTCACAGAACCTAAAGGCATACCCCATGAAGTCCAATGGGGTCGCTTCAGACTGGGAGCGAAGGTAAGGCTAGCTGGCTTTACCATCCCAACACACCTCCACAATAATGCCCACAGTGAAACAGGTGAGTTTTTTGATAAAAACACTTTCTACGTAGTCTTTCTAGACCGTGATCATAGATTCTACATCACTGAAAAACCCTGACATACATCGCCCCTAGAATTTTGGCCCTTAAAACTTAGGCGTTGTGACAGGTGACCGGCATAACCAGCAAGCCCCTTTATCCCATTTCGCAAATATCCTGCTAAGCGAGATTGCTAAAACCCTTGAATGTGGCTCAACCAAACGATGCCTGCCAGGTCAGATCCCGACCAATGCACATCAATGCCCCCTCATCC
>SDWK01000431.1 GCA_004195335.1 Shewanella sp. | reverse complement strand
TTTTAATGAGATGATCAACAATGTGTTCTGGTTTTTCTATATGGCCATAAAGCATTGTCGCATTTGTATGCAATCCAACCTTATGGGCGATTTTCGCCACCTCGATCCAGCCGCTTCCGGAAAGTTTCTTTTCGCAGGTAAGTTTCCTGATCCTCGGGCTGAAAACCTCAGCCCCCCCTCCGGGAATGGAGCCGAGCCCTTCCTTTTTTAGATCTTCAAGTACTCCTGCTATTCCCAATCCTGAAATTTCAGCCAGGTGGGCAATCTCCACACAGGTAAACGCCTGGATATGAACGTCAGGCCTCTCTTCCTTTATGACTTTCAGTAAATCGGTGTAATACGAATAAGGCAGATCAGGATGAATGCCGCCTACCATATGAATCTCAGTGATGGGTTCGGAGAGTCTCTCCCGCACCTTTTGCCTCACCTCTTCAATGGTCATCTCATAAGCAAGGTCGGAATCCTTGTCCTTGCCAAAGGCACAGAATTTACAAAGGTTGGTGCAGATATTTGAGTAATTGATGTGTTGATTGTAGATAAAATACGCGTTATTAGCGTTTTTCCTTTCACGTACTATGTTGGCAAGGTAGCCAACGGCCAGAAGATCAGGACTTTGAAAGAGACGAATACCATCTTCGACACTTATTCGTTCACCGTCACGTATTTTTTCAAGAATATCGCCCAGTCCGGCATTTCGTACCAAAAAATCCATTATAATATAGGGGGTAGCGCACTCATATATTGCTCTTACTATACGTTGCGCTTAATCAAGAAAGTTTTTAAGTTTGTCTCTCCGACTTGAATGACGGAGCCTGTTAAGTGCCTTTTTTTCTATCTGCCTGATCCGTTCACGTGAAACATTGAAGCGCTTCCCAATCTCTTCCAGGGTATATTCTGCCTTTTCACCGATTCCGAAACGGAGACGAATGATTTTTTCTTCACGTTCACTCAGGGTGCATAGAATCTTCTTTACTCTGCTTGACAATTCCCGATTTTGCACAGCTTCATATGGAGATATGGATTCCTGATTTTCCAGAAAATCACCCAAAGTGCTGTCATCATCACCAATTGGCGTTTCCAAAGAGATCGGCTCTCTTGAGGCTTCAAGAATTGCCAGGATCTTATCCATAGGTAGTTCAGTTTGCTTGGCAATCTCTACCGGGGTTGGCTCACGTCCAAGCTCTTTTAAAAGAGAATAGAAGGCTTTGAAAAATTGACTCCGCAACTCAAGAAAATGGACAGGGAGCCTGATGGTCCTTGTTTTGTCTAAAATGGCCCGTGTAATTGCCTGTCTGATCCACCAACTTGCATAGGTGCTGAATTTATTGCCCTTGGTGTAATCAAAACGGAAGACGGCCCGCATGAGACCAAGATTACCTTCCTGTATGAGGTCTGCCAAGGTCAACCCTTGATGCATGTAACGTTTTGCTATACTGACAACCAACCTCAGGTTGGCCCGTATCATTTCATCCTTGGCAGCTTCAATAGAACGGACATATGCCTCGATCTTGGTATGCAACTCAAAAAGTTGTCTGATTTCGGGGCTTGCCTCTTTACATTGAGCAACTGAATCTTTCATAAAGTTAAGTTGCTGTTTTTTGGGTTTTAAGGTTGGATCTCTTTTTTCCCACAGATCAATACGATCCTTGAGGTTTTGCATTTCAAGCAAACCTGACTCATCATTACGAATAGCATTGATAATAGCATCAAAACCTTCACGAATCGTGCGGCTGTAAATTCCTTCCTCTTCGGGGGTTAAAAGCTCGAAACGACCCATTTCCCTGAGATACGTCGTGGTTGTCTCCTCAGGGTCATGGGGCTCTTCACCAGGGTCAGAAGATGATATGGAACCTGCCGAACCTTCTTTTGTTTTAGCAAGGGCTGCAGCCTCACTTTTTCTTTCGTCGTCCCATACTTCACCGGAAAGAGTTCTTTTGTGGCCCGGTTTTTCTTCAGATACAATCTCAATGTTGTTTTCTGCAAGAAAATCAAAAAGTTCTTCTATGATACTTGTTTCTTTTATATCGTCGGGAATAAGGTCGTTTAACAGAGTAAATGAAACACATCCTTCATTTTTACCTGCATTAAGCAACTTAGCTTTAATAGACACTAGCATTGAAAAAATCCCCTT
>SDWK01000169.1 GCA_004195335.1 Shewanella sp. | reverse complement strand
AACGCAGCATAAAGCGTTTCTAAACCAGCCCAGCGGGTGTTAATTGCTAACCTCCGCACTACCGCAGGCTCAAGACTCTCCTTCATATTTATTTAGCGCTGGTAGTAAAATAGCAAACAATTGTTTCGGCTTATAGGGCTTGATCAGAAAGTCTGTCATCCCCGCAGCAAAGCAATTTTCCTTGTCTTCCAAAAAGGCGTTACCTGTCATGGCAATAATAGGTATGTTCCGGCATCCGGGGATTTGACGTATCTCCTTAGTCGCCTCTAGCCCGTTCAATATAGGCATTTGTATATCCATGAATATTGTTGCGTAGGGGGTATTCCTTGCCATTGCTACAGCCTCTGCGCCATCCTCTGCCATATCCACGACAAGGTCAACCATTTCTAACTGTATCTGAGCGACTTTTCGATTCAATGGTGCATCGTCAACTACCAAAATACGCTTACCTGAGTAGCGCTGCCTAATCTCTGCTTCTGCATCAGCTTCCGTTTCTGCCAGCGCTACAACAGTCTCGCTACTCTTCATCAGCTTCGCCGTGAACCAGAAAGTGCTGCCCACCTTCAGTGTACTCTCGGCACCTGTCTTACCGCCCATCAGTTCGGCCAGCCGCTGAGTAATGGCTAGGCCTAGGCCAGTGCCACCATATTGGCGATTCATAGAGTTGTCGCCCTGTTCGAAGGCGCTGAAGAGGCTAGATATGATTTTAGGGGATATTCCGATGCCTGTATCCTGAACCTCGAAGCGCACTATCACCGAATTGGCAGTCTCTTCCTGCTTGAAGGCGTGTAGCTCCACATAGCCTTGATCAGTAAATTTAACGGCGTTGCTAGCATAGTTGAGCAATGCCTGTTGCAGCCGTGTCGGATCGCCCAGTAGGTTGGGCGGCAAGTCTTCTGTCTTGATCAGTAAATGAATACCCTTAGTCTTAACGCGCTCCGACAGGATGGAATTCACATTGTTCATCAGATCACTGATGAACACAGGAATTTCCTCCAGATCGAACTTACCAGCTTCAATCTTCGAAATGTCGAGGACGTCGTTAATGACCGACAACAAGTGCTCGGCAGAGGCATCGATTGAGTCGATATATTGTGCCTGTTTGCTGGTAATACCTTCCCGACGCAGTATGTTCGCCATACCGATGATGCCGTTCATCGGGGTACGGATCTCGTGACTCATGTTGGCGAGGAATGAACTCTTGGCGATATTGGCGGCATCGGCGGCTTCTTTTGCATCCACAAGCGCTAGTTCAGTACGGCGGCGCATGATAATAGCCCACAGATCGTTGCCGATCATTTGCATCTGTTTCACATCCAATGAGTCGTAGTCGGTGACCTTGTTACCAACACCCAGAATAATGCGTATCTTGCCTTTATTGATCACTGGGATACCAAGGTGTCGTATAAGGTGAATGTGGCCTTCAGGATAACCCTTGCGATCAGGATGTGACTGATAATCGTTATGGATAACAGGGCGGCGCAAGCGCGCACTGTCGGCCCAGATGCCAGCGGCACTGATCGGATAATGGTTATCGTAACCCGCCTTGCAGCACTTTACGGTTTCTTCCGACCATTCTTTTAGCTCGATGCTATCCTGATCATCATTGATGAAGTGGATATAGCCAACTTGGCTGTCAGTCAATCGTACAGCCTCCTCGATACCCAACTGGATCAACTCTCGCTCACTAAGCTCATGGGACTTCTGGCTCAGGGCAAGCATTCCAGAAAGTCGCAGGTCGTTTTTTTGAAGAGCATGGTTGGCCGTTGCCAGCTCTTCGGTTCGCTTCTCAACCAAATTTTCTAGTTGAAACCTGTGCTCATCTAATTCCTTACCTAACTTTTTTCTTTCTGTTATGTCTTTTTTCACTGCCACATAGTGCGTGATAGTGCCATTGGGTTGACGTAAAGGACTGATAATGGCAAATTCTACATATTCACTGCCATCTTTACGTTTATCATAAAATTCACCTGTCCACGTTTTACCTTGAGATAATGTTTGCCACAAATTAGCATAGCTTTCTGAACAGGTACTGCCTGACTGTAATATTCCTGTCTCTTATACACATCT
>SDWK01000164.1 GCA_004195335.1 Shewanella sp. | reverse complement strand
AATGGGGTCAGACTCGATTGAAACAGTTATCAAGACTGAAGGGAGCAGGTCTTGTTTCTACCTAACAAAAGACAAGATGTTTTTCTGCAGGTTTGATAGGACAAAGGGGTCAAGTCTTGCCTTTTGCCCATCAGGGCAATCAAGACGCAAAACCTGAGCCTGTTGTTTCCCTGACCTCGTTGTTCACGCCCCGGCGGAGTTGTAGCGGGTAGAGTCCCGGCCGCGCTGCCAGCTGGGTATTTGCCTACACCACTACACCGAAACCGGTAGCTTGCCGGAAAAGGCCAAAACAGCCGCTTTGTCGCAGACCAAATACAAAGACCACCTCAAGATCGCCGAGGAGATGATCGAGGCACGGCTGGTGGGGTCAGATTGGGGATCTGCTGGCGAGATTGCGGCCATAGATAGATGGAAGCTGTGCTTCCCTAATCGCTAGGGAAGGTTTCTCTGGGATTTATGGTCTATCATTCAATGAACTACATTCTTTTTGTTGATTAAGCTGGGACATGGATTATGTCTGAGTCGAAAAAAAGAGCTACAACGCGCAGCCTCAAAGGCACTCCTTATTCCCTGCCTGCCCCACAATATCTTGAATATTTCACTATATTTACGACACCTCGTGAAAGCACCTTTTCTAGCCTAGGTATTTAATAGGGTTACAGATGACAAACAATTGTCGACAAATTATAGAGGTCTTCACGATAATAGTTTTTATGAGGCCAACGGTTTCTTAAATATGCTGTTATGCAGTACGATTAAATAGAAGACAAGGAGATAGAAATGAAGGATTTATTCGCATCTATTATTGTTATTACACTGATGTCAGGCTCTGTATATTCTGAAGATGCTTTACATCCTGCGGTGTCCGGCTTAGAAATCGAGTCCATAATAGGTGGCGCTGGAGGATATTTGGGCTCAACTCCAATCCCTGCAGTGGAGGGCTGGGTTGTGTACGATGCATCCAAAAAACCTATCGAAGCTTTCGGTTCTGATGCTTCAATTCGAAAACTCGGTGATGATCTAATGATTACTGGTTATACGCTCCCCGAAGGGGCTAGTTTGCAGAGAGCTGGGGTAAAAGAGTTTGGTATGGCACGGGTTGGATTAATGAAATTTCTTCGTGAAAGTGCAGTTGATTCAACAAAAAATACGTTTGTTACGCTGGCTGAGACTATCGCTATTGGTTCCGCAATACTTGCTGAAGAACTATGCCCTGGGAAACTTTACCCTGCAACTGTCGAGCAACTTGGCCTGACGTTCGATATGAAGCTTCTCTGTAAAAATTACGAAGAATTGAAAAAATGATCTGCCATATCTTAATCAATGCCAGCAGCTACTCAGCCTGCAGCATAACTAATAAGGATAGGTCGCGCGTAGCCGCGACTTAATCCTATTGTTGGACAAGGAAAAAAGAAACCAATGGGGTCAGACTTGATTGAAACAGTTACCTAGCTTCCCTGCCTGCTTTAAAGAATTTAAGTATTCAGTTTGTCTTGTGCTTCTGTTTTTCTTAATAGCCGGCTGCTCATCCATGCAGCCGTTAGATAGCATCTCATCTAAGCAAGAAGTAATGAGGGGGGTTGTTGTTGGAGATCAAATTGAAATAGAAACAAAAACTGGTGAGCGTCAATCAATAATCGTTTTATCAGTTTCAGAAACGCACATCGAGTCAGGCGATGAGCAATTTGCAATCGAAGATGTTGAAATTATAGGTTTCAGAAATATTAATATGGTTGAAAAAGGGGCGGGTGTGGCCGTGGGGCTCACTCTCGGAGCGCTTACATCAGCGTTGATTACGGCACTGGTTTTGGTTTTAGCTTTTTGATGATCAAATGAACAAGGGGGCACGTCTTGCCTTTTGCCCCTCTGATTTCAATTAGTCTGTTATATCCAGTCCGAAAAACAGGACTGTTTGTCGAGAGGGATCGGTAACAGCTGCCAGCTGCTGGGTGCTTCGGATTGCTCCAAGAGCGCTTTGCAGTGCGCACACCGATAGATCGTAAAATTCCTCATGTGACTTTTTTCGATCAACAAACCAATGGGGTCAGACTCGATTGAAACAGTTATCAAGACTGAAGGGAGCAGGTCTTGTTTCTACCTAACAAAAGACAAGATGTTTTTCTGCAGGTTTG
>SDWK01000159.1 GCA_004195335.1 Shewanella sp. | reverse complement strand
TGGCCAATCTGTTTATCGGAGAATCACACCAGTATCCTGTCTCTTGATTTGGGCAGGGGTATGCTTGCATGAGCCGGGAAGGTTGATACGAAAGAGTTAGGCGTATTACGGTTCGACCTTCACAAATTCGCCAGTCTCGCAATTAAGGCAATATGGTTCGTCTGACTCAATCGTTTGATTGCATTTGAAGCAGTATGCTTTGACTATTTGTTGCTCAATGATTTCTTTTGTTGTCGTTCTCTCTTTAGCGGCAGAAGCGATTGACTCCTTGATGAGGCAATAGATGCCCCATGTCAGTGTGGCGCCAAGGATTGTCCATCCCCACCATGGGATCATGTGGAAATATTCTATGAGTGCTCTTTTCCCACCTTGCCTAACAAACGCTTTGAGTATGGTATCAAGCATTTATTCCCCCCCTGAATGTAATGTGCAGACAAAATTTGGATTTTGAAAATATACCTCTATGCGTTGATGATGTCCAACTGCGCTGCATCGTTCTGGAATATTTAGAGGGAGCCACAGCTTCATCCACCTCAGAAACGAAGATACAGACACTGAGATGGCCGTAGACCTCTCGCCGGAGTTCGGGGTCGTGGGTGATGAGGTGAAGGTCGTTGAGGGATCTGTAGTAGTGCATGGGGTGCCCTTTCATTGTTTCCTAGGGGAAGGTTAGTTGATAATTCCTGGATATTGATTACGCTGTAACAGTGTGACAGTAAGTTTGCTGGGAGGTAGTGATGGCACCTACGATAAGGATTGATGATGAAGTTTATGCCTGACTCCAAGAACATGCCCGTCCATTCGAGGACACGCCTAATTCGATTCTGAGGGGCCTAGATCAGAAGGGGGAGGAATTTGTGCCAGAGAAACCAATCTTACCTATAAGTGTCATTAAGACGAGCGGCAAGCTGGGACTGACAGGGGTGAAACTCAACGAGGAGTGGGGTGTTGGTGCCCGCCACGCCCTGTTTCACAAGGATGGAACTTGGTACAACAATCTGGGCAAGTTCCCCGGGGCGCTCTTCGAGCCGGATGGCTACATCCTTTTTAGGACTGAGAAGGATTACCTGGAAAGTCCTTACGTGAAGGTCGGCAAGGAGACAAATATTCCGAAGGGAATATCTTCGATTCCTGGATACGTTAGCAAAAGATAGGACAGGTGCACACTGAAGTAGCCGTGGACTTCTCGCTGGAGTTCGGGGTCGTGGATGATGAGGCGGCAGTCGGTTGGGTTGCGGATGTGTATCATTTAGGTGGCTCCTTTCTTGAAGAAATGGAAAAGTCCAGACTCCACTAAATGAGAATCTGGACTTGACGTTGTGTCTGGGTTGCGATTATTGAGGGACTCTGGCGGGGAAATGTTAACTGCGCTGTCCTTATTTTAACTGTTTTCCTTTTTGAGCCGGTGTTGAAATGAATAATACTCAGAATACGATATATATCGCAGAGCCATTGTTTTCGGAAAAGTTGCAGAAATTTGATTCTGAGACATCCTTCCCGCCAATAAAGAAAATAGGCATCACCACAGATCACCCAGAAAGAAGAGAGCGAGAGTTATTGGGGACCATTAGCCCGGTAAAGATTGCAATCGTAAAGGCATGGACAGGTATTGATGCCAGGGCCTTGGAGTCAATGCTTCACACAATTCTAGACAACTCGCGGCTTGATGGTGAATATTTCTGGGATGGTAACGAAACTCTAGTTGAGGCCGTGTCAGATTTTATTAGGGTTTACCATCCGGACGCCCATGAAATTGTAATTTGTGATGATAGGGATGTGAAAGAAGCTTCTGAGGCCGCTGACAAAAAAAGTTCGCAGAGAATATATACTGAAGTTATTCCCGAGCTTAAGGATCTGAATATTGAATATAAAATAACCAAGAATAAGCGCGGGGTCAGGTTCTCTATCGGTGGCTATAAACTGCATTTGGGCCGCAAGACTGGGGGCCGCTACACCCTAACAATTTGGTCTGACGCAAAGTCTACAGAAGATGCCATCAGAGATTTTCCTAATGCTCAAGAACTCTCAGCACTTGGTTCCGCTGACAGCAATAGAAGGGCACGCATTCCTATGGCGAAATTAGATTTAATAATTGAATCGTTGAAAATTTTTAGTAGTAAGCAAACCTAAAGCC
>SDWK01000843.1 GCA_004195335.1 Shewanella sp. | reverse complement strand
ATCTTGTACGGTAGATTTTAATTAAATGATAGATATTAATGCAGGCAACAAATGCATTCATTCCAGCAACTGGCCATGCAGAGATATAAACTCCGTAGATCACAAACAAGGTGCAACCGGTAAAGTTCAGACATCTAAGCCAGATAATATCTTTCATCATTAGCGAAATTGCCACCATCACTGAGGCAGAATAACCAATGATTTCAATCGTATTTGAAGCTTCCATAAAGGTACCGTTCTAAGGCCCTCTGCCATCCATAAGCTAATTGGGGGGTCCGTGCCCCTAAAGCAAGTTAAAATAAAGTTAATTAATATCTGTGTGCATGCTAACAAATTCCTCCATGAGATGTAATTAAAATACGTTATTTAATGACCTTGGTCATACTTTTTGCTCAATATATATTCAGGTGTCGAAAACTAACAACAAAAATGTTAATAGATGATTTTATCGGCAATATCGTGATTGATAGCGCTTTTCTTTTTATAAATCCCTTATATACTGTCGGTAACTCACTAAATTTGTGTTTTAACTCAGCACAATACCGATCTACAGGAGTATGACTATGGAATACAACACCTCAGAACTTTGTGACACTTACATCGATATGGTCGATGTTGTCGAACCGATGTTCAGCAATTATGGTGGTTGTAGCTCTTTTGGTGGCTCAATTAGCACGATTAAATGCTTCGAAGATAACGGCCTTATTGTGGAAGCCCTACAACAAGACGGTGAAGGCAAGGTTTTACTCGTTGACGGTGGCGGTTCTCTTAGACGTGCCCTACTCGATGCCTCTATCGCTCAGATAGCTGTAGATAATAAGTGGGAAGGCATTATCATCTACGGTTCGGTCAGAGATGTAGATGCACTGGAAGATCTCGATATCGGCATTCAGGCTATGGCATCCATTCCGGTGGGCGCAGAAGGTCACTCTGTTGGAGAACTTGAGATCCCGGTCAACTTTGGTGGCGTTACCTTCTTACCACTCGATCATGTCTATGCCGATAATACAGGCATCATCTTGTCTCCAGAACCGTTAGATATGGACTAGTCCCGAAGAGAGGCTGCTGGATTTTCTGACAGGGCTAACTCAAAGAAAAGTCGATAATGAAAGGATGATGAAACCCAGTTTCAGCATCCTTTTTTGTTTTCTGCATTGCCATCCGCTCCCCCATTAAGCCACAATGTAACCATAAGCTTCAAAATAAGAATTTAATCGCCATGCAGCATTTTATCCCCTTTACAAGCCAGCAGTGCCAGCAAATCACCTCACTTCGTGATGGTGAGACTAAACTGGCTCAAACCGTTCATTGCTGTGATACGAAGGCAAACCTTGATGACACATTCGCTCGCGCCCAAAATAACCATGTCCGCTTTGTGATTATCGGTATAGGTGAAGATATTGGCCCGCGCGCCAACTTAGGCCGCGGCGGCGCAACCGATGCATTTGAGTCGGCCATGGCACAATTTCTCAATCTGCAGTCAAACCGATTCTTAAGTGGCAAAGAGTGCTTAGTATTAGGCCAGATAGAGACCCGCGATCTGCAGCTTCCTGAAGGAATTGATGCGGATACACTGAGAAAAAATGTAGAACGACTCGATGAGCGTGTGATCTCATTAGTAAGCCAGGTGATGGCGGCGGGATTTGAGCCTATCGTTATCGGCGGAGGACATAACAACGCATATGGCTTACTGATGTCGGCCAAGTTAACTCATAAGAAAAAGGTCGCGGCAGTTAACTTAGATCCGCATTCAGATTTTCGTCCCAGAGAGGGACGTCATAGTGGCAATGGCTTCAGCTATGCCGCTGCCAGCGGGGCGCTAGGGTATTACCATGTCCTAGGCCTGCATGAGCTAAAAAATAGTGAACAGACGCTAGAGCAACTGACCGCCTTCGGTGGGCACTGGCATACACTCCAGTCTATCTGGGTTCGACGGGAAACCACACTCGAATCAGCCTTAATGGACATTATAACTAAACTGAACGATAGCCAGATGCCTGTCGCATTAGAGCTGGATCTCGATGCGATAATTAACATGCCAAGTAGCGCCTCGACTGCGGCAGGGATCCCCTTAATGGATGCCCTGTATTACGTCAGTTCCATAGCCAAAAATACGCCGTGTAGCTATTTTCATTTAGCCGAAGCCGCACCAAGCTGTCATGTAGCAGGCATCGCCGCGGGTTACCGTGAAACGGGACAAAGCATCAGCGAGCTCATCTATGCCTATATTCAAGGACGGTTACAGTCTCAACAAATAGGTTAGTAGACACCGGACCCTAGCTACTAGGGCCTAGGATTTAATGTATATTCATTTTGGGCTATTCACCAACGGTGAATATTATGATGTAATGCGCAGTCAAATTTGCGAAACCCTGCGTTATCACGCATTTTCAACAAATCCAAGTCCAGATTACTAACATAGCTCACAGAGTGGCTGTAGAAAGATTCTGCAATTTGAATGAATGACTTACACTCGCAAATAACAATTTAAAAGTATAGGAACAGATAGATGTCAGAGGGCACACAGAATAGTACCCATTTCGGTTATAAAACAGTTGAAGCAGATCAGAAAGCCGATATGGTAGCTGGCGTCTTTCATTCTGTAGCAGCCAAATATGACATCATGAATGATGTCATGTCCTTTGGTATCCACCGCATGTGGAAACGCTTTACAATTGAAAGTGCAGGCGCTCGCCCGGGGATGAAAGTACTTGATTTAGCTGGTGGTACTGGTGATCTAACGGCAAAATTCTCTCATCTTGTTGGTGACAAGGGTCAGGTCACTCTTGCCGATATTAACGACTCTATGCTTAAAGTGGGCCGTGAAAAATTAAGAGACAAAGGTATCGTTGGTAATGTGAACTATGTTCAGGCCAACGCAGAAGCACTACCGTTTCCTGACAACCATTTCGATATCATTACTATCGCCTTCGGCTTACGAAATGTCACCGATAAAGATTCGGCGATTCGTTCTATGCTACGTGTCCTTAAGCCAGGTGGAAAACTACTCGTTCTTGAATTTTCAAAACCTCAACACGAAATCATGCGCAAGATTTATGATCTATACAGCTTCAAAATCTTACCTAAAATGGGCTCACTGATCACTCAAGATGCTGATAGTTACGAGTATTTGGCAGAGTCAATCCGCGTACATCCAGATCAAGATACCCTTAAAGGTATGATGGTCGATGCTGGTTTTGAGCAGGTCGAATACACCAATATGACCGATGGGATTGTTGCGCTACACAAAGGCTATAAATTCTAATTGGAAGCGTATGAAACCTGAATTTGCACTGCTACTCAGCGCCGGATTAGAAACAGCTCTTAAGCAGCTTGTAGCTCAATCTCCAGATGAGTACGCCAAATTACGATCCATTCATGGAAAAGTACTGTGCATTCAATTGAGCCAGCTCAGCTGGCCTCTTTATTTAGTGTTCGCCCGTGAAATTCAAGTTTTGGGTCGCTATGAAGGTGATGTCACCACTCGCATCAATGCCGATATCACCACACTGTATCAATTGACCGAAGGCGCTAACCTCACTGAGCTTATTAAAGAAGATAAACTCAGTATCGAAGGCGATCTCAACCTACTTCAAACATTCAGCCATTTCATTCAACACGTTGAATTCGATCTCGCTGAACCCATATCAAAATATCTTGGCGATGCCCCAACGCACTGGTTAACTCAGAGCGCTAAGCAAGTTCAAAGTGATATTGCTAAAGTATTCACTAAAAGCCGCGCTCATATAGGTCAATTAACAACCGAAGAGTATAAGCTCGCTCCCCATAAAATCGAATTTATCCATTTAAATGATAGAATCGATGATCTTGTGGCTGATATCGATGCCATGGAGAAACGAATTAACCACTTACAAGACAGGGCTAAAGCTAAAACATGACGACAACCAGTATCAGACGAGCTTATCAGGTAATAAGAACCAGCCTTCACTATGGGCTAGATGAATTAATACCTACTAAAGTTAAGCCTTGGTACTTCAGACTACTGCGTTGTAGTTTTTTTTGGATAACCAATAAGCATAAAAATAAAGTTGGCGGTGAACGTTTAAAACTTGCAATGCAGGAGCTGGGCCCGGTTTATATTAAATTTGGCCAAATGCTCTCGACGCGTCGCGACCTGCTTAACGATGAGTGGGCCGAAGAGCTTAATATGCTACAAGATCGGGTTCCTCCTTTCGATTCAGTCATAGCAAGGGTGATGATCGAAGCAGAGCTCAAAGCGCCCATCGAAACCTATTTTGAAGACTTCGCGAACACTCCCTTGGCTTCAGCCTCTATCTCTCAGGTTCATACCGCCACGCTAAAATCAAACGGCAAAGCTGTCGTCCTCAAAATATTACGTCCTAATGTTGAGCAACAGGTCCACGCCGATATTCAACTCATGTCTCAGGCGGCAAACTTTCTCGAAATGCTCTTAGGTCAAGGAAATCGCCTGCGCCCCGCCGAAGTCGTTGAAGATTACCGCACCACGATTGAGGGTGAGTTAAATCTCAAGTTAGAAGCCTTGAATGCGATCAAGCTGCGCAACAACTTCTTAGATTCAGGCACTCTCTACATTCCATACATGTATGAAGACCTCTGCTTCACTAGATTAATCGTGATGGAGCGCATCGACGGTATTCCCGTTTCGGATATGGCGGCGCTCAAGGCACAAGGTACCAACCTGCAACTCCTAGCAGAACGAGGTGTTGAACTTTTTTTCACCCAGGTATTCAGAGATAACTTCTTTCATGCAGACATGCATCCGGGCAACATATTCGTCAGCCGTGAGCATCCCGAAGACCCATATTATATCGGTTTAGACTGCGGCATCATGGGCACCCTTTCCGAAGAGGATAAACGCTATCTGGCCGAGAACTTCCTCGCCTTTTTTAATCGTGATTACCACCGTATCGCCCAACTCTATATCGAGTCGGGTTGGGTATCACCAGATACCGATATTGGCGCCTTCGAACAGGCGGTAAAAGTGGTTTGTGAGCCTATGTTCAACAAGCCCCTTGATGAGATATCTTTCGGTCATGTGCTGCTGGAATTATTCCGTACCGCCCGTCGTTTCGATATGGTCGTACAACCCCAACTCGTCTTGTTAGAAAAGACTTTACTCTATATAGAAGGTTTAGGCCGTCAGCTATATCCACAGCTCGATCTATGGAAGACCGCTAAACCTTTCCTCGAAGAGTGGATGTCGGAACAGGTCGGTCCAAAAGGGATGGCTAAAAAAATCAAACAAGAGATGCCTTACTGGGCAGATAAACTGCCAGAGCTACCAGAGTTGGTTTATGACAACCTGAAAATGGGCAAAAACTTTGTTAAATCACAGAACAAAATGCTGGATAGATACCTGAAACAGCATCAAAACGCGCATAAAAGTAACTACCTTTTACTTACAGCGGCAGTTTTAGTGATCTGCGGCACTCTTTTGTTTAATCAAAACGCTACACTATGGCCCTCTTATGGCTGTATATCCGCGGGCATTGCTTTATGGCTACTCGGATGGAGATCAAGGCCTAAGAATCGCAAATTTTAGGTAGCACTAAATAACCAGAGGTTCATAATAGAACCAGTATTAAAAAATGAGGAATATCCATGGGTGGCATTAGTATTTGGCAACTTCTTATCGTTGCTTTAATCGTAGTTTTATTGTTTGGAACAAAGAAATTACGTTCATTAGGTGGTGACCTAGGTGGCGCAGTTAAAGGCTTCAAGAGTGCAATGTCTTCTGAAGAAGAGAAGAAAGCCATTGAAGACTCTGCATCTGAGAAAACAGCTCAGACTGAAGAGATAAAAACTGAGTCCAAGGATAAAGATAAAGATAAAGAACAGGTGTAATCCCTTATGTTCGACGGTATCGGCTTTATGGAGCTACTGTTGATCGGAGTTTTGGGGCTAGTTGTACTTGGCCCTGAAAGACTCCCGGTTGCAGTCCGCTCAATGGCAGGTTGGATCCGAGCCATGAAACGTATGGCAAACTCTGTGAAAGATGAACTTGAGCAAGAACTCAAAATTGAAGAACTGCATGCTGATCTTAAAAAAGCTGAAAGTCAGGGCCTCAAAAATCTTTCTCCCGAGTTACAGGAATCCATTGACCAATTAAAAAGTGCAGCTCAATCTGTTAATCGCCCCTATAAGGTGGAAGATATCTCTCCGGCCAGCTCATCTGCGCCAGTGAATCCGACTCCTACAGAGACTAAGACAGCTGAGACCAGCTCAAACTCAGAAAAAACGAACGGGTAGTCCATGTCGCAACAGCTTCCGCTAATTAGCCACTTGCTCGAATTACGTAACAAGTTGCTAAAAGCCATTGGCAGTGTACTCTTAGTGTTTATCGCTATGGTTTATTGGGCCAACGATATCTATCACTACATGGCAACACCGTTAATGGATGTCTTGCCAGAAACCAGCAGCATGATTGCAACCGATGTCGCTGCTCCGTTTTTTGCTCCATTTAAACTTACACTGGTATTAGCATTTTTCATCGCTATTCCTTATGTGTTATATCAGGTCTGGTCATTTATTGCGCCAGGACTGTATAAGCATGAGAAGCGCCTGATGATGCCCCTACTGGCCAGTAGTACACTTCTCTTCTATCTGGGTATCGCTTTCACTTACTACATCGTTTTCCCTGTAGTATTTGGTTTCTTTACCAGTGTGGCTCCAGAAGGAGTCCAAGTTGCGACAGATATCAGTAGCTATCTTAGCTTCGTGCTAAAACTGTTCTTTGCTTTCGGCTTAGCTTTTGAGATCCCAATTGCCGTCATACTGCTCTGTTGGGCTGGTGTTACGACTCCTGAAGAACTTAAAGCAAAACGTCCCTATATCGTTGTCGGCGCCTTTGTTGTTGGTATGATGCTAACGCCGCCAGATATTATCTCTCAAACAATGTTAGCCATTCCAATGCTAATATTATTCGAAGGGGGATTGATTGCTGCTCGTTTCTACAGTAAAAAGGATGACGAAGACGAAGACGAGCAAGAGAAACAGGATAAACCTGGCCAGGAAAGCTAAATAGAACCACGCTAATTAGTTGACCATGGCGCGCTCAAATATCATAAAGGAACATATTTATGCGCTTAAGTTGGATCACAGCGGCAGTCATTCTGGTATCGACACATGTTAATGCAGGCGTCGAACAGGAGCTATTAGCGTGCGCTATGAAGTCAGACAAGCTGGACCGTTTAATCTGTTTCGATGCCTTAGCCGAAACGGTTAAAACATCCAAAAATAATGCAGGCGCAACTTCTGTTGCGCCTGTCATTGCGACTGCAACTGTCCCATCAGTTGCAGCATCTTCATCGTCTCCCAACACATCAGCTGCGCTTCCCAAAAGCGCCGAAGATGAGTTTGGTGGCAATTTCAAGGCAGAAGAGAAGAGCCTCGAAAAGCTATACATGGAAATCACCTCCGTAAAGAAAGATCCCTATGGCGCTCTGAAGGTAACCTTCAGTAACGGTCAGGTTTGGAAGCAAAGCGACACCCGCCATTATAAACTTAAGGCTGGTGAAACTGTTTATGTTGAAAAAGCCGCACTGGGTTCTTTTGTATTAGGTTCCGATACTCGTAACGCTACGATAAGAGTCAAGCGAATCAAGTAATGCCTAAGCACATAGACATCGCTGTCAACTTGATTGGCAGCGCACTTGAAAAAAATATTGATGATGTCATTCAACGAGCGGCGGACCAGGGTGTTTCGCCGTTAATCGTTATCGGCAGCGATCTGGCTGAAAGCGAAAAAGCCATCCAATGTTGTCGACAGCACCCAGAGCAACTCTATTGTACCGCGGGTGTTCATCCACACCACGCCAGTGAATGGCGCAACCATAGCGCAGCTCAGTTGAAGCAATTGGCGAATGAAAGCCAAGTTGTTGCCATAGGTGAATGCGGCCTGGACTACAACCGAGACTTCTCACCACG
>SDWK01000429.1 GCA_004195335.1 Shewanella sp. | reverse complement strand
AAACCAAACGTATGGCCTTTGCTATACTCAGTATCAACGGCGTTCAGCAGAATATAACTAATGACCTTTAGTCCTTACTATTTAGTGCTTGCTCTCTTACTGCAATTATTTGCGACGCCTTCGATGGCGGAGCAGAGTTACCTGCAGCCTAAGCTAAAATTTTGTGTGGAAGACACCGAGTTTCCTCCCTTCAATTACTTCCAACGAATCGATGGCGAGAAAGGAAAATCCAACGGCTATGATATTGATTTACTCAAGCTCGTTTTCGAGCCATTGGGTATCGAATATGAGGTCATCGCTCTGCCTTGGCGCCGATGCCTGAAAGAGGTCAATGAAGGGATTATCGATGGAGTGATGAGTGCTTCTCTCAACCCTCAGCGAGCTAAAGACTATTTTTACTCTGACGCCTATTACTACCTGAACCCCAGCTACTTCTATCTCAAATCTGACTTCCCCGACGGGCTGGAGATTCAGGCCCTTTCTGACTTAGAAAGTTATGGCAATATTTGTGGAATTAAGGGATTCAACTATCTTAATTTTGGCTGGATAAACCTAACAAGGCTTTATGAAATCAATGAAATATCAAGCCTGCCAACTATGCTACAAAAAAAACGGTGTCGCTTCTTCTTGGCCCGTAAAGAGACGCTGGCTGGCACCTTAGCCATTAATCAGCTCCATCAGTTTGAGCAACTTCTCGGTAGAAGTACCGTTCCGAACCTCCAGCCGGAACCCTTTCATATGCTGATATCACGCAAATCTGTTTCTGCTGAGCTAATCAAAAAACGATTCGATGAGAAGGTCAAACAACTCACTCTCAATAATGAGCTTGATAAACTACTCGAACATCACCTCAACGAACTCAGGCTAAGTGCAAACAAAAACAAATAACGACCAGAGTTCAATAGCGCGCGTATGCCCAACTTCACAAAGCAGACTCTCAGGAATGATTTGTTCATCTATACTTAATTAACCCAACAGGCTGTTAATTAATTACTTATGAATATAAAGCGCCTATGAATATGTTCGCTATTTTGTTAGTTTTATCGGGATTAACGGGACTGATTGCCTCTCTGTTCCCAACTCATCAAATGTGTAATATCCCCGAGCACCAGCATAAAGGCTGGCTGCTTCTGTTTAACCTGATTTTTATGTTTATTATGGGCTATCTGGGTTACATCTGGATGCTGATTAACCGTGACATTGGCACCCTGGAGATGATCGTAGCCACCATCTTTTGTGGCGGAGGAGGATTTGTATTTGTCATCACGAAAATGAGCCGGGAAACCATATTTACACTGCAGAACACGATTCAAGCCAAACAATATCAGGCCCATCATGATCAATTAACCGGTTTGCCCAATCGTAATCTCTTTTATGAAGAGATCGATAAACTCATCACCTTTGACAGCAATAAGTTTAGCTGCATGATGATGGATCTCAATGACTTCAAGATGATCAACGATACCTTTGGTCATGCCGAAGGCGACCACGTGTTGCAAATCGTGGCTCAGCGTATAAACAGAGTACTTCCCAACAATGCTATAGCCGCTAGGCTGGGTGGTGACGAACTTGCGGTGGTACTTCCAAGCACTCAGGCTCAAGATTCATTTTTCATCGCCCGAGCGATTCAGGATGAGCTGGTCAAGGATATTAGCTGTGGAAATTACTCATTAGTGATAGGCATTAGCATAGGTATTGCCGAATACCCCAAGGATGGAGATACTCGAAAGAGCATCATGAAGAGTGCCGATATCGCGATGTATCATGCCAAGAGGCACGAAGACCATTTACAGATATTTTCGGCATTTATGAGCTGATGATGCTTATAAACTCAGCTCGATATGACTGCGTTTTAACGCCAGAAATTCACCCTATGCGTTTACGTCGAAAAAATTCTGCTCCATCGTCTCGGCCGGACAATCAGACACAGGTGTACCGACGACCTTAGCAGGCACGCCGACAACCGTCGTATGGGGGGCAACATCGCTTAATACCACCGAACCAGCCCCTATTTTCGCGCCTTGACCCACTTCGATATTCCCCAACACCTTAGCCCCAGCGCCAATCATCACACCCTGCCTGATTTTCTGATGACTATCACCTTGCTGATTACCCGTACCACCTAGCGTAACCGATTGCAGC
>SDWK01000427.1 GCA_004195335.1 Shewanella sp. | reverse complement strand
CAGTAGACCATACGCCGGGTGGTCAAAAGAGATGTCCCCAGCTGCAGCTGCATCAAATAGGCTGTCGCGCAGCGCGAACATCCGCTGCCTGTAATAATCAACAGCGAGCTCCCGAAAAAGCCAAAAGAACAAAAACCACAGTACGGTTAAACCAAAAAAGAAAGACAATATGTTGTACATCTGTTGCTCCATTATAAATCCTCCGGTCTTGTGTCGCCTCTAGTCGTCAAGTTGCTTGATGAACGCTTGGGGTCGATCATTTTTTCAAGGTTACCGGTACGAACGTGCATTTTTTCAATCGTATTTTTTCTGAGTCTTTTCTGTAGCAGGCCATAGAGGACGGATCCGGCACTAACTGCGTAAGCGACAATTTCATTAGGCTTGAGTCCATCACCAATAAAATCAAAACCAGCCAAAGTGAACTTAATATCACTGGCTGTTTGCTTACCTGCGAGATCGCCCACGATCAACCTGCAGAGATAAACAATTGCTACTGCGCCACCAACCCGAATAAAAGTCTGGATGATTGCAGTTAGGCCCTGAGAGAAATTCGACTTACGGAGGATCTTGTTCTCGGCTTCGAGTACCGCCTTGCTTTTTTTAGCCATGAGCCGACCTGTACGTGGATAAGTGGCGAGAGAAGGTGCCGAGAGACGTTGGCGAAGAGGCCTTCAGGTCGGTGTTCTTTGGTGAATTATACCCCAAATAAGAACAATGACACTGTGAGTGGTGAAAAGATTTGTCTGAAAGTAATGCGTTTTCATTCATAATGCAATAAGAATCCATTAATGGTCAAGGAGCCCGCAAGGTGGCGATCAGCGAATGGAGTGTTTTGAGGCTCCCAAAGAAACCACCCTGCGGGCAACTGGTTACTGCTTAAAGCCTGCCATTGCGCGTATCCAAATTGTCAATCTTCCTCATATGGTTCAGGGCCATGATCAACAACATCGAACCACTGGAATTGACTGATCGATTCCTTTGCCAATAGGTGAAGCTGGCGAGCAACTGGATCGCAATCTTTCACTGAAGACTGAAGTTCAAAGGTGCAGAGAGTAGCCTTAGAGTCGTAATAAATTTCCTTCACATAGTGAGCGAAATCCTTCACAGCTGCCAGTCGTGCGAAGGTCAGCATCTCTGCCATTTCGTGAGCCTTGCCGTACCTACTGGTAATGGCTATTCCGAAAGCGGAAAATGTTGCCGGTTCAACTTGGGCGGTTTTTTCGCCAAACCATTCTGTCATGTCTATATACCCTTGAATGAAAAAAGCCCGCAGGGTGCCTTTCCCAAGCGGAGGGGCTTGAACGGGGAGTTCACCCTGCGGGCAACTGGTTATGCTCAGTATTTAATTTTAAGTACTTCACACCAGGCAGAGTCATCATCTGGCGATAGGCTGGCTTTCATTTTGGCCATCCTTTCTTCTAACTTCTTTTTGATCTCGTTCATACAACCTGACAGTGGCGGGCCACCAAGTAATACAGCGAACCTAAATGGCTTACTTTCCCACAAAGGGTTGGCACGGTCTTCTTCATCGATAAGATGAAAATCAAGCCCAAAATCAAAACAAAGGCCTTTTTCAAAACCCGCGTTGTAAATCTCGATTCTGTCATTGCTTTTAGAAGGTTCTGTCAAGTCTTCCGGAACGCGGCATGATGCTTTGAGCGGCGTGCTTGGGCATTGATTGATGAGTACCCAGTCCGAGGGTGCTAACTGTAGTTTAAACTCTACGGTGCCATAACCCTTATCAACGTTATTGATGATGGTGTAGATTAATTTCATTGTTCCCGCCTCCTGTTAAATGTTGATTCTATTAAATAGCTGCAGGCCTCAGCTGCAGCCTGTTGATACTGGTGCTGATAACTTGCTGCAGATCGATGTCCTGCTGCCTGCATGTTTGGATTAGCTGACAGATCAGGGTTGTCTTGTCGTTGCCGCCGGGGATCTGAAGTCTCAACAATTAGGGACACTTCCCTATTTAATAATCTGCGATGCAGCAATCTGAAATCTTGGGATCAGACTGGCAAAGTTACACACTACCTATTCCCTAAAGCCCCAAATTCTGCTCAATCAACACCACCTTGATCCTTCCTTTCGGGTAACACTTATCGACAATCGCCCAGGTATTGCAGATCCGCTGCGGCGAGC
>SDWK01000589.1 GCA_004195335.1 Shewanella sp. | reverse complement strand
GAAGTAGGCAGCCAAAAACACGCCTAGCAGGCGAGTTTTAGCGCATCCGATGCTGTGTTAACGAGCTTTAACGTAGCACAACTATGTTCTTCACTCGTTGCCTTGCCTCTGAAGCGCTAAATTCTCGCTGAGCGATCACATCTTTATACTGATTGGTATTATTGAAATCTAGAGCAAAAAAATGCAGGCCTAAGGCCTGCATTAAATTTATCGTAACTGATTCTGATTGAAGTGACCTGACTACTTAGAGTCTAAGTACCGCTCAGCATCGAGAGCGGCCATACAACCAGTACCGGCAGAAGTGATGGCTTGACGATAATGCTGGTCCATTACATCACCTGCGGCAAATACACCTTCTATACTCGTTTGAGTCGCATTACCATCGAGGCCACTTTGAACCTTGATATAACCATTGTTCATCTCCAACTGGCCTTCAAACATCTGAGTGTTTGGCTTATGACCGATGGCAACGAATACACCCATAACGTCAAGATCGGTAATAGAACCGTCTTTAGTACTCTTCATCTTAAGGCCCGTAACCCCCATCGCATCCCCGACAACTTCATCTAATGTATTGTCTAAGTGAAGAATAATGTTGCCTTTTTCTACCTTATCCATAAGACGCTTGGTTAAGATTTTTTCGCTGCGGAAGGCATCGCGACGGTGAATTAAGTGTACTTCAGAAGCGATGTTGCTGAGGTATAGTGCTTCTTCGACGGCTGTGTTACCACCTCCAATGACGGCAACCTTCTGGTTACGATAGAAGAAACCATCACAAGTTGCGCAGGCTGATACGCCTTTGCCTTTGAATGCTTCTTCAGATTCCAGGCCAAGATACATGGCTGAGGCACCCGTTGAGATAATCAATGCATCACAAGTAAAGTCAAAGTTATCGCCCTTCAATTTGAAAGGACGAACATTAAGATCAACTTCATTGATATGATCGAAAATGATTTCAGTCTCAAACTTCTCGGCATGTTTTTGCATACGTTCCATTAATGCCGGACCGGTTAAGTCGTCAGCATCTCCAGGCCAGTTCTCAACTTCGGTAGTGGTAGTTAACTGTCCACCTTGTTGCAACCCCGTCACTAATACAGGTTTAAGGTTAGCGCGAGCGGCGTAAACTGCGGCGGTATAGCCTGCAGGGCCAGACCCTAATATGAGTAGTTCACAGTGTTTAGTTTGATTCATTCTTATCTCCGTACCTTTAGCGAATTGCAGCGATTGTAGGGAATTTAATGCATCGGGTAAAGGCAATATTTTAGATTGTTCTAATCGAAAAAGGGAGCCAATGGCTCCCTTTGATTTGTTGAACTAAACGCTGATTTAGTTTAACAGTATTACTGGGTTAACATATTCCATGTTCAGCGCTTCAGCTACTTCACTACAAGTGATCTTGCCGTGCATGACGTTAAGACCATTTAACAGGTGCTTGTCTTGAAGAAGTGCTTGTCTATAACCAAGCTCTGCTAACTTAATGATGTAAGGAAGCGTTGCGTTATTAAGCGCGAACGTAGAAGTACGAGCGACTGCACCAGGCATGTTGGCAACACAGTAATGAACTACGTCATCCACGATATAGGTTGGATCTTGGTGAGTGGTAGCATGTGAAGTCTCAATACAACCACCTTGATCGATTGCAACATCAACGATGGCAGAACCAGGCTTCATACGCTTGATATGCTCTTTAGTCACAAGCTTAGGCGCAGCTGCTCCAGGAACCAAGACGCCACCAATGACCAAATCAGCTTCAAGAACATGCTTTTCAATGGCATCAGCCGTTGAATAGATAGCTTTTACTTTATTATCAAATTGAATATTCAGACGTCTTAATGTCTCGATGCTGCGATCTAATATGACCACATCTGCACCTAGACCAACAGCCATTTGTGCGGCATTGGTACCCACCATACCTCCGCCTATGATAACGACTTTGGCTGGCTCAACACCTGGAACTCCACCAAGTAACATACCACGGCCACCCATGGACTTTTCGAGTGCCATAGCACCGGCTTGGATAGACATTCTGCCTGCAACTTCAGACATTGGTGCGAGTAGCGGAAGCCCACCGCGGTCATCGGTCACAGTTTCGTAAGCGATACAAACTGATCCACTTTTGACTAAATCTTCAGTCTGAGGAAGATCTGGAGCAAGGTGCAAGTAGGTAAACAGCAGTTGATCTTCACGCAACATCGCACGTTCAACAGCCTGTGGTTCCTTTACTTTCACAATCATTTCCGCTGTAGAAAATACTTCCGCGGCTGTAGCTAAAATTGATGCGCCAACATCGATATAGTCTTGATCTGTAAAACCAATCCCAGTACCTGCGTTTGCTTCAACAAAGACCGTATGACCTTTATTTGTCAATTCACGTACACTTGAAGGGACCATTCCAACACGATACTCGTGGTTTTTGATTTCTTTAGGTACACCAATTATCATCTTCGAGCCTCAAATTGCATAAAAACCCATTTTTTATGGGTGTAATTGTTATTTTGTCGTGTCCTGCACGTGCTTGTCACAGGGAAATCTAGTATAGTATCACTTCGGTAGTTTATGCTGCTGAAGTTTTGACATACGTAGTGATAAATGTTGTTTTAGGAATAAAGCAAGGTTAAAAATATGGTTAATAATAAAAAGAGTCCTATAAAAGACTTAGATCGGATCGATCGAAACATACTTAATGAGTTGCAAACTGACGGTCGCATTTCCAATGTTGAGCTTTCGAAACGTGTAGGTTTAAGTCCTACCCCTTGCTTAGAGAGAGTTAAAAGACTCGAAAAACAAGGGTATATTAATGGATATACGGCATTAGTTAATCCCCATTTTCTGGGTGCTTCCTTGCTTGTATTTGTTGAAATAACGCTAAATCGTGATAGTTCGGAAGTGTTTGATAAATTTAATCGTGCAGTACAGTTACTCGACGACATTCAAGAATGTCATCTTGTTTCAGGCGATTTTGACTATCTTTTGAAAACGCGTGTATCAGACATGTCTGCATACCGTCGCTTATTAGGTGAGACTTTACTTAGGTTGCCATCAGTTTCTGATACACGTACTTACGTGGTGATGGAAGAGGTTAAGCAAACTAATAAAGTTGCAATAAATATTACTGCCGAATCTTAGGGTTCTAATGTAATTATGATAAAGGAGCCAACTATGGCTCCTTTTCTTATTCTGCTATATGACGATAAAATCATCGTTCACATTAATTTAGGTTCATCTTATTGCTTTTAGATGAGTTTAACCGCTGCAAATTGAGCATATTTTTGATATGTTAACGCCTACCTGTTTTCATCTTTTTTATGGGTTTTCATTTGTCTAAGGGAAATAGTATTAAAACGCTAAGCGGAGTGCAGCGGCTTCTAGAAGGAGGCCTCATTTTTTGTTGCATGCTAGCAACCTATGTTCTTCTTGCCCTCAGTAGTTTCCACTCTTCCGATCCGGGTTGGAGTCAATCATATTTTGAGGGCGAAATTCAAAATGTTACCGGTGCCGTAGGTGCATGGACAGCAGATGTGTTGCTCTACTTCTTCGGTTATACCGCTTACCTCATTCCAATTATTATCGCTTTGACGGGTTGGCTACTATTTAAGCGCACCCATAAGTTACTCGAAATTGATTACTTTTCGGTAGGTTTAAGGCTCATTGGTTTTCTGCTTATTGTTTTCTGTCTAGCTGCACTGGCGAGCATGAATGCCAATGATATTTTTGAGTTTTCTGCTGGAGGTGTCGCCGGGGATGTGATCCGTGATGCCATGTTGCCTTATTTTAATAAGTTAGGCACCACTCTTCTGTTGCTCTGTTTTGTTGGTGCAGGCTTTACGCTACTCACCGGAATTAGTTGGTTAACGATTGTCGAACTGACGGGATTTTCCGCTATTTGGGTATTCAACCTGCTACGTTCGATACCCGATCGCTTTAAGCGTGACTCAGCAGAAACCGAAGATACTCAAGGCTTCATGTCTGTGTTCGATAAGTTCAAAGAGAAACGTAATCAATCTAAAGATGATTTTGACGTTGAAGAGCTTGACTCTGAACGTTTAGAAACGCATCTGAATAAATTTGAAGAGATTCATCATGGTGAACATCTAAGCGCAAACACTCGTATCGAACCCCAACTCGACAATGATGAAGGTCAGTTCGATATCCATGAGCTTAAAATAGATACAGATATGACGGTTTCTGCATCTGATCATGATGAAATTGATTTTGATAATCAGGCTTCAGAAGGGGCTATAACTCCCGCGAAACCTCCCGTGAAACCTAAGGTTATCGAGTCGGCTAAAATCGTTGATGGTATCGTTGTGTTGCCAGGGCAAGATTTGGAGCAGGAAATTAAACCGATCACTCCACTGCCTTGTATATCATTATTAGACGTACCTAACAGACAAGAAAATCCTATTAGCCGTGCAGAGCTCGATCAAGTTGCGGCTCTTGTTGAGGTCAAGCTGGCAGATTTTAATATTGTCGCTAAGGTCAAGGGGGTATTCCCTGGCCCTGTCGTAACAAGATTTGAGCTTGAATTAGCACCAGGTGTTAAAGCTTCAAAAATTACTAATCTTTCAAAGGATTTGGCACGCTCACTATTGGCTGAAAGTGTCCGAGTCGTGGAAGTGATTCCCGGCAAGGCCTATGTTGGCATAGAATTGCCTAATAAATTCCGTGAGACGGTCTACATGCGGGATGTATTAGATAGCGAAGAGTTTATTCAAAGCAAGTCTCATTTAAGCATGGTTTTAGGTCAAGATATTGCGGGTAAACCTGTTGTTGTCGATCTCGGTAAGATGCCACACCTCCTCGTCGCGGGTACAACGGGCTCGGGTAAATCTGTGGGCGTTAACGTGATGATAACCAGCCTGCTATATAAATCTGGCCCCGATGATGTTCGCTTTATCATGATCGATCCTAAGATGCTCGAACTCTCCGTTTATGAAGGGATCCCGCACCTACTTTGTGAAGTGGTTACCGATATGAAAGAAGCGGCGAACTCGCTTCGTTGGTGTGTTGGTGAGATGGAGCGGCGCTATAAGTTAATGTCAGCCCTTGGGGTTCGAAACCTGAAAGGTTACAACGCGAAAATTAAAGAGGCGAAAGAATCAGGCCAGCCCATCATCGATCCGATATGGAAATCGTCAGATAGCATGGAGCCCGAGGCCCCTGAACTTGATAAGCTTCCATCTATAGTGGTTGTGGTTGATGAGTTTGCTGACATGATGATGATTGTCGGTAAGAAAGTAGAAGAACTCATCGCCCGAATCGCTCAAAAAGCCCGTGCAGCGGGAATTCACTTGATACTTGCGACGCAAAGGCCTTCTGTCGATGTTATCACGGGTCTGATTAAAGCCAATATTCCAACCAGAATGGCATTTCAGGTCTCGAGTCGAATCGATTCTCGTACTATTTTAGATCAGCAAGGGGCTGAAGCTCTGCTGGGAATGGGGGATATGCTTTATCTCCCACCAGGAACCTCAATTCCGACCCGAGTTCATGGGGCATTTATTGACGACCATGAGGTTCATGCAGTGGTTGCAGATTGGCATCGTCGGGGTAAACCACAATATATTGATGAGATTTTACAAGGCTCAACTGAAGGTGAGCAGGTATTGTTGCCCGGAGAAACAAACGAAGCGGCTGAAGAGTCCGATGCGCTCTATGATGAAGCGGTAGCCTTTGTTACTGAGACTCGTAGGGGATCGATCTCTAGTGTGCAACGAAAGTTTAAGATTGGTTATAACCGCGCAGCCAGAATTATTGAACAGATGGAATCTCAGGGGGTGGTGAGTTCTCAAGGGCATAACGGTAACCGAGAGGTACTTGCGCCGCCACCGCCTAAGGTATTTTAGTCCGTTTAGTCACAGCGATTAAGCATTAATAGATATTAATCTCCTGCCCATGCAGGAGTTATCCCAAATAACGGTATGATATTTGGGATACACAATAGTTTTAAGGAATGACAATGAGAAAGACCCTATCAATACTCGCTATCTGCCTGCCATTATTGGTCTCGGGTTACGCTCAGGCTAGTGAATCAGGAATGCTAAAAGCAAAACTTGCTGAGATATCGACCCTAAAAGCAAACTTTATCCAGACCGTGACTGATATCAATAATAAAGAGATTCAGAAAGGGAGTGGTGTTTTTGCACTGGCTTATCCGAATCAATTTTATTGGCATCTCACCGAGCCCGATGAGTCGTTAATCGTTGCCGATGGTAGTGATGTTTGGATCTATAATCCATTCGCTGAAGAGGTCTCTGTTATGGATCTCAATCAAGCAATCAATGCATCGCCTATTGCACTTTTAGTTCATCGAGATGAAGAAACCTGGGCAAAGTACACAGTAACCAGTGAAGATGGTTGTTTTAGTATCTCGCCGAAGAGTATCGATGCCAGTGTTGAATCAGTCGATGTGTGTTTCGATGGAAACACCTTAACTAAGATGGTGCTGCAAGATCAACAAGGGAATGTGAGCCAATTTTTGTTATCGGATCAAACGGCCATCCCCGATGACCAGCTTTCAATGTTTAAATTTACCGTTCCGGATGATGTTGATATCGATGATCAACGTCTAAATACCGTTAATTAAGGCTATTTAGTGTCAAGTTTCAGTTTCGATTTCGCGCCCGACTTTAGGCCTTTGGCTGCTAGAATGCGGCCTGAAACCATATCTCAGTATATTGGTCAAACCCACCTTTTAGGTGAAGGGAAACCCCTTCGTAAAGCACTCGAGGCCGGACGTGCCCACTCTATGATGTTTTGGGGACCACCTGGAACGGGGAAGACGACCTTAGCAGAGCTGCTCGCCAATTATACTAATGCACATGTCGAACGTATTTCGGCTGTGACATCGGGTGTGAAAGAGATCCGCACTGCTATCGAGCATGCAAAGAATGTTGCTGAGTCCAGAGGACAAAGAACATTACTGTTTGTCGACGAAGTGCACCGATTCAATAAGAGTCAGCAAGATGCCTTTCTTCCCTTTATCGAAGATGGGACGGTGATATTCATTGGTGCGACGACAGAGAATCCCTCATTTGAAATAAATAATGCTCTGTTATCGCGAGCACGTGTTTACCTGATCAAGAAACTGACGAACGATGAGGCTTGCCGATGGTGGTAGCTTCAGTGAAGAGATGATTATCGAAGTGGCTGGTCAACAATTGGCAGGCTTCGATAAAAATGGCGATCAATTTTACGATCTTATCTCTGCTGTACATAAATCCATTCGTGGCTCAGCACCGGATGCAGCCTTATATTGGTTTTGTCGAATGTTGGAAGGAGGATGTGATCCTCTTTATATCGCACGTAGATTACTGGCCATAGCGTCAGAAGATATTGGCAATGCCGATCCGGTTGCTATGACTGTGGCATTAAACGCATGGGAATGTTTTCATCGTGTGGGTCCATCGGAAGGTGAAAGAGCCATCGCTCAGGCGATAGTTTACTTGGCTAGTGCGCCTAAGAGTAATTCTGTCTATACGGCATTTAAAGCCGCGAGACAGTTAGCCCGTGAAACGGGTCAAGAAGCCGTGCCTGATCATCTACGTAATGCGCCCACACAATTGATGCAAGATCTTGGCTATGGTGAAGGCTATCGCTACGCACATGATGAGCCAAATTCCTATGCGAGTGGTGAATGTTATTTCCCTGAAGGTTTGGCTGAATCCCGGTTTTACTACCCTACAGAGCATGGTTTTGAGAAGCGTATAAAAGCTAAATTAGAACATTTAGCACAACTTGATAAAGACAGTGAGATCAAACGGTATGAATAATATTCTATTTGTCGCACTGGGAGGATCAATCGGAGCTGTTTTTCGTTATCTGATCTCAATTTTCATGCTTCAGCTATTTGGCTCTGCATTTCCTTTTGGTACACTATTAGTCAATGTCATCGGCTCGTTTCTGATGGGGGTAATTTATGCCCTCGGCCAAGTCAGTCAAGTTAGTCCTGAAATTAAGGCATTGGTTGGTGTTGGGCTGTTAGGGGCGCTTACTACATTTTCAACTTTCTCCAACGAGACTCTGTTATTAATCCAGGGTGGTGATTGGTTAAAGGCATTTTTTAATATTGCTCTGAACCTCTGCCTATGTATATTCATGGTCTATTTGGGACAGCAGTTGGTTTTTTCTCGCATTTAACTATTAAGAATATAAAACATGTTAGATCCAAAATTTTTACGTACAGAATTAGAAGCTACGGCTGAGCGCCTGGCAAGCCGCGGTTTTATTCTAGATGTTGAGCGTCTCAGTAAGTTAGAGGAAAAGCGCAAGTCGCTACAAATAGCGACCGAAGAGCTACAAGCTTCCCGTAATGCAATATCCAAATCCATTGGACAAGCAAAAGCGAAAGGGGAAGATGTTGCCCCTATTATGGCTCAAGTGGGCGACCTTGGTTCGCAACTCGATACCAAGAAACAAGAGCTAGCCGAGCTGCTAGGAACACTGAATGCAATTGCCATGAGTGTACCTAACTTACCTGACGAATCAGTGCCTCTGGGTGCCGATGAAAGTGAAAATGTCGAGGTTAGACGTTGGGGTACACCTAAAGAATTTAACTTTGAAGTAAAAGATCACGTTGAACTCGGTGAAACTTTAGGCGGGCTAGATTTTAAAACAGCCGTTAAAATTACCGGTACCCGCTTCATTATCATGAAAGGGCAGATTGCCCGCATGAACAGAGCGCTGGCGCAGTTCATGCTAGACCTTCACACGACAGAACATGGCTATACTGAAGCCTATGTGCCTCTATTGGTTAATGAGGAGAGCTTGCTTGGTACGGGTCAGTTACCTAAATTTGGTGAAGACCTTTTCCATACGAAGCCTGCAACTGAAGAAGGCCAAGGTCTAAGCCTTATCCCAACAGCTGAAGTTCCGTTGACTAATATGGCTCGCGATACCATCACTGATGAAAGTGAACTTCCGATTAAACTGACGGCCCATACTCCTTGTTTCAGAAGTGAAGCGGGATCTTACGGTCGCGATACTCGCGGTTTAATCCGTCAACATCAGTTTGATAAAGTTGAACTAGTTCAATTAGTTAAACCTGAAGATTCGATGGCAGCATTAGATGCCTTAACCGGTCATGCTGAAACTGTGCTGCAGAAGCTTGAACTTCCTTATCGCACCGTTATTTTATGTACCGGTGATATGGGCTTCGGTTCAAGCAAAACCTTCGATATTGAAGTGTGGTTGCCGGCTCAAAACACCTATAGAGAGATATCATCTTGTAGCAACATGCAAGACTTTCAGGCTCGTCGTATGCAAGCCCGTTACAAGGCTAAGTCTGCCAAGAAACCTGCACTATTACATACCTTAAATGGTTCTGGACTTGCTGTTGGTCGTACCCTTGTTGCGGTAATTGAAAACTATCAAAATGAAGATGGCAGTATCACAGTACCTGAAGTTTTACGTCCATACATGGGCGGTCTAGAGAAGATAGGTTAACGCATAATCACTAAGGCACTCTATCATGAACCCATGGGTGCCTTAGGTTTACTTGCAAGTTCGAAATAGTTAAAAATAATAATTAGAATAAAGGAATTAAACACAATGGATAATGGTAGGCGCTACTTTCAGTGGCTTACCTATGTAGCGATCATTTGTGTGTTTGGCGCTGTAATGCTCGCTACATTCGGGAAGGCTGCATTAGTCGTTATAAAGAACATTACCTAGACAGATCAGTGTGTTTGGCGGCATCTATGGTACTAGCTACATTCGGGAAGGCTGCATTAGTCGTTATAAAGAACATTACCTAGACAGATCAGTGTGTTTGGCGGCATCTATGGTACTAGCTACATTCGGGTAGGCTGCATTAGTCGTTATTAAAAATATAACCTAGATAAACCTGTTTGTTTGGCGATATCATAAAGAATATAATCTGAGACATTAAAACCCGAAATTTCATCATAGAAGCTTCGGGTTTTTTATTGGAACAGCAGGTTTCATCTATAACCGCTAGGGCTTTGATTACCGGTAAGCTTTAAACGGCTTAGGTTAGAGATGTATTGGCTAGATGCATTTCGCCGGTTTAGGTAAACCAGCAACCTTTGTCGCTTGTTTAGCCGGACCGGTAGGAAATAGGGTATACAGGTACTTAGAGTTACCTTTGTCGGCGCCTAGCTTCTGACCAATGGCTTTCACCAAGATCCTTATAGCGGGGCTTGTCTTGTATTCTAAATAGAAATCACGCACAAAATTAATGACCTCCCAGTGAGCGGGTGTCAGGACTATCTGTTCTTGTAAGGCAATGAGTTCAGCAATCTCTTCGTTCCATTGTGAAACCTGTTTAAGGTAGCCTTGCTGGTCCGTTTCAATCTGCTCGCCTTTATATTCAAAACTATTCAACTGCTAATAACCTCTGAGACCTATGTGATCAGTAACTGATACGACTAATGTGACTTAAGTTTAAATGGGACAAGGTTAATCTATCCGACAAGATACTACCCATCACCAAGTGATCACCTTGTCATGTGTTAAAGACTCTTGTACGAATGTGTCGTAGTCGATAAGAGTATAATCTTGTAACCGTTGACTCAACCCACGAGCTTCGACATCGTCGATGAGTACCATGATCTTGAACCCGGCTAATCTTTCTCGCCACTGCGATAACAAGAGGCTATTAATGCCATTTCCGGAGAATAGTATCGAGTCCTGCTTATCCATGTATTTAATGCAACATGCAAGCGCATTATCTTGTTTTGTTGATGTTTGAATATGATGCAAAATCATCAGAATACTAAGACCTCGTCAACCTTCGATAGCTGCGCTGTTATGAATGATGGGGAGACCTTATCAACCTCAATGGTGAGTTCTGTTGACTCGAGTCCATATTCATCCAAAGACTCTTCACAGGCAAGCACCGTATCCACATCATAAAGGGGAAGGGCACCGAAAGTGGCAATATAATCTTTCGCGCCAATACGTTCCGGTTGTTGATCTTTGACAAGATGAAGTACACCGTCATCGACAAAGATTAAACTGACTTCCTGCTCGAAACTGGCACTCAAGAGTGCAAGATCTAAAGCTTCTCTGCCATGGGGAGAACCATGGGGTGCCCGGCGAAATAGTATCGCTATTTTTTTCATTTTGATCTGCTCATAAACAATCACACATTCATAGTGTCCTAAAGGAATCGTGTCCTAAAAGCTTATCACTCTGTCGGCCGCTTCTATACCTGTGACTAACTCTCCCAAGCCGCCCATCTCGAACGGTTTCTCCATATTCCAATGGCTAAGATTATTCTCCTTGGCCTCATTTTGAGACAGGACACCTCGTCTCAGTGCGGCCGAAACACAATTAACCAGCTGAACTTCATATTTCTGATTCAGCGATACCCAGGCTTTCGTTAGATCAAATTCATCTGAAGCCGGGCAGTTAAGAGTATTGGTATTTAGCACGCCATCTTGATAGAAAAAGATTCGTTCAATTTCGTGACCTGACTCGAGTGCGGCTTTCGCAAAGCGGTAGGCATTATAGCTGGCCGAACTCGCATAGGCTGCGCCGTTGACCTGAATGATGAATTTACTCATTTAACAAATTACTATATTGATGATAGATAAGCAGGCAAAAAAATAGCCCCGATAATGGGGCTATTCTAACTGAAAACTCACTACTGAAACATGTTATTTTGGATATGCCATTCAATGGCTCGATAATCCAATCTAATATGCGTCCTTAGTCATCGCCACCAATACCCATCAAGTGAAGTAGAGCGATGAATAGGTTAAGGAAATCTAGGTACAGAGATATTGTGGCGCGAATGTAGTTTGTCTCACCGCCATTAACGATACGGCTGGTGTCATAAAGAATGAAACCTGTCATTAGCAAGGCAATACCCGCATTTAGCGCCATAAATACCATGCTGTTGCCCAAGAACATATTAACCAACAAGCCGACAACCATTATCACTAGACCGGCAATAAGGAAGCCTCTCATAAATGAGAAATCTTTCTTAGTTGTGATGGCATAACCGGATAAGGTCACAAAGATCACTGAGGTTAAACCTAGGGCTTGCATGATTAACTCTGGACCATTTGCCATGCCGGCGTAATGGTTAAGAATATAACCCAGTGAAGCACCTTGCATACCGGTAAAGGCGAATACCCAAAACAGACCCGCAGCAGATTCAGCCTTTCTCAATGTTACAAATAGAATCGCTAAGCTACCAAGTGACATACCGATAGAGACCATAGGGCCAATCTGTAATGCCATTGCCAGTCCTGCACAAACTGCAGAAAATGCCAATGTCATCGAAAGTAACATGTAAGTGTTTTTAAGGAGCTTGTTCACTTCCAGTGTGGAAGCTCCAGTAGAATAGAGTGTTTGTTGTGTCATATTGCTCTCCGAAAACGTTTCTAGAACGATCACTAACCATCTTGTTTAGATAAACCTAAATCAAAAGAGTTCCATTAACTATGATTTAGTTTCTAAAAGTTAGGTACTAAGTCAGTGCTCAAGTAAATCTTAAGTTATTGAATCATACATCAGCTGGAAACAGGGTTAAAGTGACAAAATCGATTTTCATCGACTCATCAGCCTCTATTTCGCTGAACCTTAATTTAAGCTTAAATTAAACTCGATTTTGGTTTAATGGAACCAGTCTTCATGTAACTTTTCACTATCGCCTAAGTATTCAAGCACCCATGACATAGCCGGTGACATGTTGGCGCCGTTCCACGCCAGGCAACAGGGACTCGGTGATTTTACCGTGACTAACTCTTTTTGTATGAGTGCGCCGGCTTTGATGAATGGCTCAGCAAAATGCATGGGGATGTAACCAATACCAAGACCTTCTCTGAAACAGTTGATAGCCCGGATCCAGTCGGGGACGACTAAACGACGTTGATTTTCGAGAAGCCAGGTCATACGTTTCGGGATCTCTCTCGACGTATCTTCGAGACAGATGGAAGGGTATTGACGCAACTCATCATCAGTTAACGGTCTGTCAATCTGTGCAAGAGGGTGCTTCTTGCCGACTAAAAATGCCCATTTGATGTCACCCATATCTTTGAAGTGGTAATCACCACCCACCGGAATTGCCGTCGTTGCACCAATAGCAATGTCGCTGCGCCCATTAGCAATTGATTCCCACACGCCGTTGAAAACTTCAATTCGAATGATCAACTCTACGTTGGTGAAGTGTCGGTAAAAATCGGCAATTAACACACTGATCTTATCGGCTCTGACCATGTTATCTAATGCGATAGAAAGAGTGGGTTGCCAGCCATTAGAGACACGCTTGGTATCATTTTTCATGGACTGCATATTGGTGAGAATAGAGCGCGCCTGATTTACGAAATATTCGCCGGCTGGAGTGAGGGATACACTACGGTGGTGGCGTTCAAATAATATGGCTCCAAGTTCCTCTTCTACCTGTTTTACCGCATAGCTGATGGCAGAGGGAACTTTGTGCAATTTGTTGGCCGCAGCAGTGAAGCTCCCTACGCGAGCGACCATATCGATTAATTGAAGTGATTGTTCAGAAAGCATACCAGCAGTTCCTTGCTATGAAAATTATTGAAGGCTGATGTTAAAAATAAACGTTTCACATCATTTAAGCAAGTATTTAGACTCCGGATCCTCAGTAAACATCAGATTAAATATTTATATGAATCCAGTTAATAACACCAAGTACTTCTTCTTTTTAGGCTACCTTGCATTGCTCAGCATGTTGGGCTTTATCGCGACCGATATGTACCTTCCGGCATTTAAAGCGATAGAAGATTCGATGCATGCTACTCCAGCTCAAGTCGCAGGCTCTCTGACCTGTTTCTTAGCCGGTTTGGCCATAGGACAACTCTTATATGGACCATTAGTACAGCGTATAGGAAAACGTAACTCACTGCTATTAGGTCTTATGATTTTCGCCGCTGCAAGCTTTTCACTTGCATCGAGTGAAACCGTGCTCTCATTTAACATTGCCAGATTCTTTCAGGCACTAGGTGCGTGTAGTGCGGGTGTTATTTGGCAAGCCATTGTTATCGAGAAATATGACGCCGCCAAAGCCCAGAGTGTTTTTTCTAACATTATGCCGCTTGTCGCACTCTCACCCGCATTAGCGCCGCTTCTTGGCGCTTTCGTACTTGAAAGCAATGGATGGCCGACAATCTTCCTTATTTTAACTTGTTTATCTGTTTTTCTGATGTTGCTAACCATCGTGTTCGTGCCTAAAGAAAAAGCGACTACAAGTACAGAAGAGGGAACTAAAAATCTTAGTTACTGGGACTTATTGAATAACCCCAAGTATCTGGGAAATGTGATTATCTTTGGTGCCTGTTCTGGTGCATTCTTTGCCTACTTAACCGTGTGGCCGATTGTCATGGAGCAACATGGGTATCAGGCTAAAGAGATCGGACTAAGTTTCATACCACAGACGATCATGTTTATCGTTGGTGGCTATGCGAGTAAGATCTTAATTCGTAAAGTGGGCACAGAAAAGTCACTCAGCGTATTACTGACATGTTTTGGTGTGTGTGTCGTGGCGATTGTCGCCTGTTCATTGCTAGTTAAAATGGACAGTATTCTACCTCTGCTGATCTCATTCTCAATCCTTGCAGGTGCAAACGGGGCTATCTATCCGATAGTGGTCAACAGTGCCCTACAGGAATTTACTAAACATGCAGCAAAGGCCGCGGGACTGCAGAACTTCCTACAGATCAGTATCGCTTTTGGTGCCTCTAGCCTCGTCGCTATGTGGGCCAGTTATGGTGAAGTTGCCATTGGATTTGGGATCTTAATCTGCTCCTTTGGTGTCATTGCGGGTTACAAGTTAAGAAACAGCAATTCATGGGGCAAAGTTCGGGAAGAGTTTGTTATGCCAGATCCTGCACGTGTTGCACTGAAGCAAGATAAGCTGGATCTTGACTGAAATTTATTCAAACACGCTAATTTGAATAAAAAAGGTAGATAAGGACTTTACATCGTTATCGAGTCGCTATATTATTCGCGGCGTTCGGAGAGATGGCAGAGTGGTCGAATGCACCGGTCTTGAAAACCGGCACGGGTTTATAGCCCGTCTAGGGTTCAAATCCCTATCTCTCCGCCACAT
>SDWK01000612.1 GCA_004195335.1 Shewanella sp. | reverse complement strand
TAGCGAGTCTAGTGTCTGAGTCGACAGCGTATGGCAGCCTGTGACGTCTTGGAAGAGATTGAGAGCTTGTTTCTCTGTCAGATAATCAAACGATAGCTTGAAATCAAATCGGCGCATCACAGCTCTATCTAGACGCTCTGAGAAATTAGTTGCAGCAAAGAATGGCTGATTGAAACACTCCATCTGTGTCAGCAGTTCGTTAACTTGCTGTATCTCCCAACTGGCGTTTAAGCCGCCTCTATCTAGCAGTAGGCTGTCCACCTCATCGAAGAACAAGATGCTGTTGCTATCACTGGCCTGTTGAAAAATACGGGCGATATTCTTCTCGCTTTCCCCCACGTACTTACCGAGTACATCTGAGCACCTGATGGTCACTAGCTCCCGATTACTCATGTTGGCCAAGTGTTCAACAGCCGCAGTTTTACCTGTTCCCGGTGGACCCACTAATAAGGTGCGGATATCGCATTGTTGGTTAATGGCTTTCTCTAATTGGCCAATGGCTTGGTTGCCTCCTCTGATGTTGAGATACTCGGTAGAGAAGGGGAGTTGTGGCTTGTAGCTGTTGGCATGAATACTATGGCCACAGGCCGTTAAGGTACTTTTTACCATGGCCTCAATATTGTACTCGGCAGCCTTACTTGTAAGCCCAGTGTTGTGAGTGACAAAGGCCGCATTAGTGATATGAGCAGGTGTTAGCTCTGATAGGGTAGCCAGTTGGTGTTTGAATACCTTGGATACTCTCAGCCCCTTAAAGCTTTTGTCCATCAGGCTTTCCATTACTCGATTATCAGGAATACTGACATTGAGCACATAGGTAAAGCGGCGTATACAGCTATGGGGGATAACATCGATATGGTTGGTTATCCAGATGGTTGGTATGGTGTTTTGTTCCATCAGTTCATGCAGCATATCTTTACCATAACCACGGTGAGAGATACTTTGCTCAAAGATGTCCTCACATTCATCTATCAGCAGCAGGGTCTTTTCGTCAGGTGACACTAAACGTTGTACCAGCGTTAGGTACTGCAACCGTAGGTTAGAGCTGAAGGCTTGCTTCTTGAACTGCCCACGTTCTTCAGACACTTCATCTCCAACAGGTTTAATAGCGATAAGGTGAGAGTGCGTTTTATCGGCCAGCACCTTGGCGAGTTCGGTCTTGCCTGTGCCGGGCAACCCATAGAGCAGAATGTTAATCCCCTGCATGGAGTGGTTGATACTGATGTCTAAAAACTGCTGTAAGGTGTCGCACTCAAGGTGGCTGAAGTGGCGTAACTTCAGTTCAGACTTTGGCTTAGATTGTATGAAGGGTTCGATAAGGTTGATGTAGTACTCGACCTTGGAGCCTAACAGTAAACTCGTGATAGCCTGAGGTAGATTCATGAAGTCAATCAGGCTGCTATCGAAGAACTGGTCAAAGAGTCCGGTGGTCGCCAGAGCCTTTAATACTTCAATGAGCTTGGTCTCTGGCATATCAAACATGCAGGCGAACATGGCGTTGGCGTAATTGTCCTCTGGAAGTACCTTATTGATAAGGTCAAATAGACCTCGGTTAACATTCATCACCGCAATAAACCTCACCACCTTCCAACCGTCATTTGGCAGCTCCAGTCCTTGGGAAAGTAACTTGCAGTTGTGGTCTAGGTTACTGGTGTTGGCTTGAAGCCCTTGCTTCTTAAGGTGGCGCTTTAAGGTGTTTAGCTTGTTGCCAGTGCCTAGCTTGATACCTTTACCGCACACCACCTTGATCATACGGCTATTAAGATCCTCAAGATCGGTGTTATCAATGTAGCCAGAGGCAAGGGCACTATAGGCATAGATGGTCGCACAGCCTTGGTGTCCCCGTATGGGGGATGCTTCCACTATTAAGTTATCAAAAGGATAAGGGGGTTCGAGATGGATTCTAGTCATGTTGATCTCCATCTAGCTGGCCATTAAGTTGGTCGTTAAGTTGATAGTCCAGTTGATCTATGGCCTCTCTCATCACCGATTCATCACGCTTGTCATAGATTTGCGTGGTGGTGACGTTGGCATGGCCGGCTAGTTTACTTGCGGTACTTAAATCGACCTTCTGGTTAAGTAGTTCGGTAATGAAGGTACGGCGTAAATCGCTGTCTCTTATACACATCT
>SDWK01000613.1 GCA_004195335.1 Shewanella sp. | reverse complement strand
ACGATGACATTACCAATTGACTGTTACTTGATCTGGTTCTGGCTTAGTGCTGTCGGATAGACGACACTTGTTACCAAGTGCCGCCCTCCTAAGAACCCAGCGTGCAACTTTCACTGCACTAGGCTCAAGCCTCCACAAAGGTATCGTTAGATACCCAGCAACTTATAAAGCAGTGAGAGCTGATTCATTCCAAGAGTTACGAGCTTGCCTTTTCGATTTTCTCCTAGCCAAGTATTCTTGGTATTGAGGATCGAATGGTATAGCCGCATTTCGGATTTTTACATGTCTCTCTATAGGCACTTTGGCTATTTGGAATAGATTAAATTGGCAATCCATATCCTTGACCTTCTGCCAACCGTGAAATTGCCATTGGCCTTTTCGGTTGATGAAGTATTTAAGGGCTACCCAAGTCTTAGACTTTGTTGGATGGCGCCTTACTGCCCAGTGCCATAACGTATAGAATAGTTTGTGCCCAACATACCCGAATACTTGTTTAGCAACGCAATGACGATAATAATTCGCCCAACCCCTTAGTTTTGGATTTATCAGTTTGATAAGATCGTTAACAGGGATGGTTGCGTGCCTTTTGATGAGTTCGCGCAGGTTACTCAAGAACAACAAGGTATTGGACTTGCTCGGTTTAATGAGCAATTTTCCTTTGTACTTCCTATGATTGAATCCTAAGAAGTCAAAACCATTGTTGATGTGGGTAATGTGCGTTTTCTCTTCGGAGAGTGTTAAGCCTCTTTCCGCTAAGAAATCAGCGATCAACGGTTTGATATCGTTCTCGAGCACTTCCTTTGAAGCGCAGGTGACGACGAAATCGTCGGCGTATCCAATAAAGTTGGCTCTAGCACCCTTTTTGAGTGCTGTAGACTTTATGCGCTGTTCAAGTCCAGCAAGAGTCATTAGCATCAAGGTTGGGGATATAACCCCTCCTTGTGGCGTGCCCTCATCAGTACGATAAAACAGCCCTTTATCCATAAAGCCAGACTTTAACCATTGTTCCAACATTCGTTTATCTATGGCGATGTTATCAATAAGCCATTGATGCCCGATTTTGTCGAAGCAGGATTTGATATCTCCCTCAAGAACCCATTGCGCTGATTTCTTTTGAGCCAAGCATTTGAAGCACTGATCGACTGCGTCGGCAGTGCTACGATTTGGTCTAAATCCATAGCTGTTTGGGTCAGCAAGTGTCTCCGATATAGGGTCTAATGCAAGAAGGTGGAGCGCTTGTTGTGCTCTGTCTATCATGCATGGGATACCAAGAGGTCTAAGTTTGCCATTCTTTTTGGGGATATAGATACGCTTGAGTGGTTTGGCTTGATATGCCTTCCTGCTCAAATGATTTACTGCTTTCATGCGGCGTGTATCCGTGTTCCAGATGACACCATCTATTCCAGGCGTTCTACTGCCTTTGCTTTTTGATACCCGTTTAACAGCAAGAAGTTTTGCTGAACGCGAGTGAGTCAATATCCACTGCAACGCTTTTGCTTTGCCGTGTTTACCTTCTCGTGTTGCCTTTGCAATACGCATCTGAAGCTTTAATACATGCGGTTCAACAGATTTCCAGTCTATGGACTGCCATTGTTCGCTGTCAGGAGAGGCACTAATCTCTGTTGAAATCATCATTTGCGTTTCTCCTTGAATAAAGTTCTTCAAATTATCTTGCAACGGGAGACCAGTCGGAAGTGGGCTCACTTTCGTGACCAGACACAAGTCTGTATCTGCATCGTTACAATGCAGCCTTTGCTTTTTCCAACCTCCTATACCTGCACCGCTATCGGCCATATCAGCTTTCCCAGAAGGGAGCGATACAGGCTTACCGTGTTCCGTATGTCGCGCAATGTCAGGGTAGATGCCCGCTATAGTGCGAAGAGTTATATTGATCACGAAAGAGCATGGGGCAATCTCTTTCCAACTCTCATTGCCTTTTGGCCACAGCGTATAAACCACTTCCGCTGTTTCTCGCTTGACGCACCTTACGCGGATTCACTTATGTTCATCATACTGACTACCTAGCACTCACCCGATTTGTGGTTATCAGGAGGATCGTTCTCTCACGATTTAGATCCCGATTGGTCTATAACCAATCTTCGTTACATTGTCAGAGCCGCTACTTTATTCAGGCTCTTAGGTTCATCTGGTGATACAG
>SDWK01000574.1 GCA_004195335.1 Shewanella sp. | reverse complement strand
ATATTTATTCTTGTTTAGCATAGCTCATTAATAACGTTTACAGGGTTAAAAACTCACGTAATACCATCATTAATACTTGATGGATCATCGCCAGCTTCTTCTTTCGGTAAATTAGCGAGTACTTAGAAACCGGTACCAAAAAAGTGCAACCGCCCATATTACTCTGCCGACAGCCGACACCGAATCAGAGGTGAGTATGGTTTCGGGTAGGGTAGCTAGACAATGGAGCTTCTGCAAGATGCTTAACGCTATGCCCTTCTCGCGACAAAGACTTCCGAAGGGATCGTTCACGATCGCTATGAATGAAGGAAGAGAGTGGAAAACAGCTGTTAGCGATGAAAGCTTTAATCGTGTATTACACTTAGTAATATGTGTGAATGAACAACTATCCGATCATCACATTGACAGTCTTATATATGACATTGAAGACAAATAATAGAAATAGATGAATACCCCATCTATCTAGGCATACGATTCAACGCCCCATATTACTCTGCAGCCCTCGCCTTTGCAGGTACAAATTGTCCAATTGAGACGATGCTTTAAGTACCTGCTTTAATTTATTTCTAAGCTCACTCCGCCCCTCTGATTGAGGCTCGTTAACTTGCTCAGATACAAACTCAGATTCAAGTTGCGCCGCATAATATTGGGCTAAGCGCAGAACAAGATGCTCGGCCTGATTTAAATCGCCATGCTGAACCTCTTTGACAAACAGCAGATGAAAACCATCAAATAACACTGCAAATACCAGTTCAGTGTCGAGTGAAGTCTCAGTAAAACGCTCGTCACCCTCCCGATAGCTCAAAGCCGCGATAAGATTAACGACGCTAGTCATATTGGTGGCCCCACTGAATAGCGCGCACACCTCGATATCCTGACTTAAGTAGCCTTGCAACAGATAGGCAAACTCAGCTTTTGTATGCTGCTGTCCCAATGCCTTAATTACGCTCATCTCAACCTCGTTAGCTTCTCATCAATGTCATAGCGATACTCAGGTCTTTAGCTATCGATATATACGAACCGGCATAGGGATAAGCCGAAACACTTCAGCCAATACCTTTTGAAAATCCAGTGCCAGATGAGCAATGCCTGAATAAAAATCAGTTTGAGAATGCTCAATAGCCAGCTCGAAACAACGCTGTGACCATGGCAACATATGCTGCTGCAGTAGCACGCTTAAGGTTCGACGAACGGACTCATCATCAGGATTGACAGCGAGCTGTCCCAAGAGTTGATCGATCACGGCAAAGAACAGGGCGATATGATCCAGGGGTTGATGATACTCCAGATCAAAGCTAATGCCATTCCGCTTATAAAACGCCATTAGCTCTACCGTCGACTTGTCGTTTAACAACTGTTGCTCACCAAGGTAGACCGAACCCCACGGCATTGCCGTTGGCTCTCCAGGACCAAAGAATAGTTGACCATAATCCAGTTTTAGCTCATCGAGCTGCTTAACTGACCACTGAGACAGGTAAGCTGCAAGTGCGTTTCGTCCGGCTTGATTATCCGATGACGAACCAAAATCAGGCCAAGTTTCTGCCACACAGTGCTCTTTGAAACCTTGCACCATTTCAGCGGTCGGATAGTTAAGCAGGACATTATGTAAAATCCGCGCAATTCCCTGACCGGCTTCAAAATCAAATCTTTTATCTGATGACATAAAAATCTCAGTTAAAAGGCGCCCTTAGGCGCCTGACACATAAATTGAAGATCTTAAACTTCTGATAAGTTTAAGATCTTCCCTTCGCCACCCGATGCTGGCTGACCATTCCTGTTCGCTTTAATGATCAAGTTTGGCGAGGTAATACCCGGTGATGGTAGCGGAGCAATATGACCGTCGCCATCGCCATATTTAGCGCGCAGATTATCCATAGTATCGAAGTCCAATGCACGTAACGGGCAAGACTCGACACATACAGGCTTACGACCTTCTGCGATCCGCTCGAAGCAACCATCGCATTTAGTCATCACCTTACGTTCGCGATCAATTTGCGGCGCATCATAAGGGCAAGCACGAGCACAGCTCTCACACCCGATACACAGCTCAGATGCCACGTGAACCAGGCCATCTTCGCGACGTTTATGCATTGCACCAGTAGGGCATGCTTTAACACATACCGGCTCAGAGCAATGGTTACAGCCGATAGACATGTAATAAGCAAATACATTTTGCTCAAAACAGCCATTGTTACCCTTAGTCCATTCTCCGCCACCGTACTCATACACGCGGCGCCAAGTTACGCCCTCAAGTGCAGGTAAAGCGTTACCCTCTGGGTTGCTATTGTTACGAATTTCGTTGCTTTGACGGTCTTTGCAAGACACGTGGCATGCTTTACAGCCAGTACACTTAGTGCTGTCTACATAAAAACCATATTGAGTTGATTCAGTCATAATTAACTAGTCTCTTAAATCTTTTTAATGGCAACACGGTTAGTGTGCTGTGGATTGCCTTTAGCAACGGGGCTTGGCTGGTAGCGAGTTAGCGAATTGATTGCACCACCTTCATCGATGATGTGACCCGTGCTACCAACTGTGTTACCAGGCTTAAACCAGGCACCCTGACCCAATGCAAACACACCAGGTGCAACACGTGGAGTGATGCGAACCTTAACGACAATCGAGCCACGCTCGTTATACATCTCAATCTTATCGCCAGCGCTTAGACCGTGATCTGCTGCATCCATTGGATTCACCCAAACCGCATCTTCAACCGCTTCACGCAGCCAAGGCACGTTGTGGTAACTTGAGTGAGTACGGCCCTTGGTGTGGTAACCCGCTAACTGAATGGGGTAATCGGTGCTGGTGTCTTCATCTTCATAACCATCCCAAGTCACTGTGTACTGAGGAATCGCTGTGATGGTGTCACCCTTAACTTTGGTTGGGTTGTCGACACTATTTTCTTGATCCCAGTTAGCCGCACGCCATGCAAGCTCAGCAGAGTAAATCTCTATCTTGCCACTTGGGGTCGACAGTGCTTTACCGCCCTTGATATAACTTTCCAAGGCAACATGGTTGTCGTTCATGTTTTTACGGAAGAAACCAATTTCTTGTGCTTCTTTGTAAGTCGCTGGGAAGGCTGGTACGACACCTAAGTTAGTGCTGCTATCTTTGGTCTTCTGGTATAACTCTTCGAGCCATTGCTCTTCAGTTTTACCTTCGGTGAATGCAGCTTCACAACCCATGTACTTAGCAATGAGTGCAGATGCTTCATACATAGACTTACAGTCCCACATAGGTTCAATCGCCGACTTCATCGCCGTGATGTAACCCAGCGCGCCGGAAGCATAGCTGTCGTTAACTAAGTCATTTGATTCTAACCAGCTGGTATCGGGCAGAATAATGTCGGCAAACTTAGCCCCTGGAGTCATCCAACAATCACAGCTGACAATCAGCTCAACACCCGTTTCATCTTCTAAGATTTTAGCGGTATTGTTGATCTCGGCATGTTGGTTCAGCAGCGAGCTGTCTGACGCAGAGATAATGACCTTGATATTGGTACCTAGTGGCGCATCTAAACTGTCTGTGCCGCGAACGCCATGGCTGCGCGCCGTCATGGTTTCGCCGTTATGAATAGCTTCAGACCAGGTAAAGAATGAGATGCTTTCTTTAACCGGGTTGCTACCCGTTGGAATACCGGCGCGGTACATTCCGCTCATGGATGGCAGTTCACCGTTGGATGCACCTAAGGTACCCAACTTGCCCGTCAATACAGACAGCATGTAAAGCGCGCGCATGCTTTGCTCACCATTAGCCTGACGGTTAACACCGGCGCCGACGACGATATAGGGGGCTTTAGCGTTTTGTAGGTCTGTCGCAATTTGCTCCAGCTGCGCAGCCGGAATACCGGTAATTTTTTCAGCCCACTCAGTCGTCTTTAACGGCTGGTCGGCGTAAATGCCCTGACTTAAGATGTAATCACGGTAGTTTTCTTCAGGCTTCATCACCTTAGCGTATTCTTGCTTGGTGGCATCACCACTGGTAGCAAAAAGTTCTTTCTGCGCAGTAATAGAGGCAGCATCGAAACCTACGGCATATTGATTGATAAAGCTGAGTGAATTCTGATCGACCCAACCTGAGCTAATCATTTGATAAGCAATCGCTTCAGCAAAGGCCGCGTCGGTACCCGGGCGGATAGGCAACCACTTAGACTCTTTGCCTAACATTGAGTCTGTGTAGCGAGGGTCGATCATCACGACTTTCAGGCCGTTACTTTTTTGCAGTGCTTTTAAGTAGTCATAACCTTCACCACTGCCGCTTTGGCGAATTTCGCTTGGGTTATAAGCCACACCTAACAGGAAGTCACTGTTTGCCAGAGTCACCGTCGATGAACCTGAAGTACTGCCGGTACCGAAGGTATGCTTAGCCGCTTCCATCTGCTGTGCCCATGAGTAGTTACCATAGGCATTCAGGCAGCCACCGTTTAAGTTAAATAAACGGTTAAAACAGGCGTTAGATGCAAAACCATAGTAAGCCCCAGAGCCATAGCTACGGAAAATGGCTTTGTTGCCGTGCTCGGCAATCACTGACGTGAGCTTAGTACCAATGGTTTTTGCCGCTTCGTCCCAGCTGATCGGTACAAACTTACCTTCACCACGCTTACCAACACGCTTCATCGGTGTTTTTAAGCGGTCAACGGCATAGGTGCGCTGGCGCAGTGAACGACCACGGGCACAAGCACGCACTTGATAAATATCATCGCCGTCGGCAACATCGTGATCGGTCTCAACGCGAGTAATCACACCATCACGACTAAACACTTTAACCGGGCAGTTAGAGCCACAGTTAACCAGACAAGATGACCAGGTAATTTGCTCTTCACCTACAGGTGGCTTTGGCGGCACAACATTGGCATCGTCTGAACTGGTTTTACAACCTGTTACTGTAGCTGCACAACCCATGGCTGCACTCATTTTTAAGAAACTTCTACGTTCCATTAATATTTCCTCTTGCGATTTTCCGCACTGCGCCTTAGCGCAATAAATAGCTAAACGACAACATCACTTGGTGCGCGTTATAGTCATGGTTAAGCTCACCTAACGTGGTTAGCCCCGGCACAGCATTCGTCGCGACTTGAGCCGCATCTGTGTCGTAATATCGTTCATATTGATAACTCAGCTTCAATGCCATCTGTTTGCTCAAGGCATAATCGGCATACATACGCACGCTGTGGTTATAGGAGAAGTAATCACCGTATGGCTGGCTACTATTGGCCGTAACTAGGCTGCCCCCAACCAAGGTGTCACTGATTGAATTGCTAAACAGGTAATCCCCGCCTAAGGTGAGTTTGTCCTGCATCAGACCGCCATAACTAAAGCCGGTACCAATATTGATAAACTCATCTTGAATATCGGCATTCCAGTCCGGACTACTGAAGCTCTGACTACCCGCTTGAGCCGAGTTGATCCACTGCTGACCGGCAAAGCCGTAAGCCGATAGATGCTTGCTAAACTGCAAACTCAGATTAACGTCATAACCAAAGTCTTCCGATTCAGTCAGACCGATCTCGGTGGCGTCATAGTCATCTTTGGCGTAACGCCCGGTAACATCGATACTCATCCAAGACAGAGGTGAGTGATTAACCTTAAGCTCGACGGCATTACGTTTACGATCCGCAAGATAGTACTTGCGCATCAAGGCGTTCTCTTGTGAAGAGGTGACTTCGTTCACTTCATAATCCGAGCCGCCGCGATTGCCATGGCTGGCTTTAAGATTGACCTTGAACGTATCGAAGGCGCTCACATTAAGTTTGGCCCACAAGTTATCTTCATCAGTCTGCTCACGTTCGCTATAGCTGCGTTCGACCTCTTTCCTGTCATAACCCGCTTGCAGACGGTAACCACTGGCAATGCGATAACTGGCATTAACCTTATAGGTGTTGCGCTCAATATCCTGAGGCACATTTTGCTTAAAGGCGCCGCTTAAACCGTTGTAACTGTATTGGGTAAACTCCCAAACTGAGCTCTTGTTATCTCGTTTGCTGTAATCGACACTACCGCCTAAACGCAGGCGATTACTCAACATCGAGGTCACGGCAAAACGACCATCTAAAGTATCTATCTGTCCATCCCAGCTCTGCAGCGGGTTACCGCTCATCTGGATAAGCGCATCATCCTGAATCATCCGTCCCGTCACCAAACGGCCACTCATCACGGTACGATTAAGCTGGTACTGGCCTGAGAGTGACACCTGATGAGCCTCATTATCCGGGGTGGCCGAATAGACATCATTCACCTGAGGCAGGCTCAGATCTGTGACGTTATTGCTGTAATAACTACCGAAATAGCTCAACTCAGTTAACCAGTTATCACCGGCTAACGATGCACCTGCATCGAACTGCTTAGTAGTGGCATCGACAGGCAAGCCAAAGTTGACCGGACTTGGCGCGACTAGGCTGCTCGATTGATTACCCGTTTTATCTTCCTGACTATAGCGGATGAAGGTGTTATACATTCCCTCGCCATAGTTAAAGCCTATCGCCGACTTCTCACGTTTTAGCGCCAGATCAAATTCATTGGTATAAGGGCTGGGCGTTAACATCCCATCGTTATGCCAAAGCTGACTCTGCACGTCGCCCGCCTGATAGCTTTTAAGCGATTGATAATCCAACTCCAGTTCGTAGAGACCAGATTTACCCACCTTGATATTGGCAAAGCCATTGTCCATACCCAACTGATGAGCTTGCATTTGAGCCTGATACCCGGTCTCATTTTGATAGCGAATATCGCCACTTACGGCAGCGATAGTCCCATCTTCAGCGGTTCCCAATGCATTACCGGCATGGATATCATCCACTGAGTTATACCCTGCAGATACCGTGACTTCACCGCGATACCCATTAGTCGAGACACAACGTTTACACTCGTACTTATTCATATTGATCGAATCAGTATTGGCATTACCGACACCGAAGTTTGTCGCCATCGCCGAGCCAGAAACAGCCAAGAGCGACACTGTGATGATATTGAGTTTAAAGCTCATGATATTGCTCCCTATTAACGCTGCAGCAGGCTGCCTGACGGATGGTTAGAACCGTGGATCTTGCTGTGACAATTTAAGCAACTCTTACCGCCGCCGAAGGCATCCATTCCCGGTTCCTGTACGACACGGCTAGCATGCCCATCGGGGGCATGGCACTGTTGACAGAGTTGAGGTGCACGACTGTTCAGCATGCCTTCATTGACGCTGCCATGAGGGTTATGACAGGTGACACAGTTTTCTGTAACCGGGGCATGTTCCCACAACAACGGGCCACGCTTTTCACTGTGACATGAATAACAGGTGTCATTAATCGTCGGCTTATTCAGGGCGCTTTCACTCATCGAGCCGTGAGGAGAATGGCAATCGATACAGGTCATCTGGTCCCACTTTAAAGGATGAGACGAGCGCTTATTCATATCGGCTTTTTCTTTGGTATGGCACGAGGTACAGGTGTCATTCACACTGAGCTTATCCAGAGCGGGGTCTTTGGCGCTGTGCAGGGTATGACAGTCGGCGCACGCCACCTCTTCTAGGTTATGAGTACTGCTGTGCCACGCCATCTGCTTAGGATCGTTATGACAGCCCTGACAAACACTGTTTTGCGCAGAGGCTGACAGCTTGCTGTCTTTACCGAAGGCAATCATCGGCTCCTTTCCCCCCCTGTTATGCTTCCCTTGAGGACCATGACAGGCTTCACATTGCAGGCCCGCCATTGGCGACTGCTTATTATTCATCGTGCCGTGGGTACCATCAAAAATCGCCATAACGGCTTCATTTTTTCGGTGGCACATCAAGCAAGAATCGGCGCCTTTCGATGAATATTCACCAGCCGAAAATTTCTCAGCTAATTTTTGTTCAAGTTGTTCGCCGGTGAGGTTTTGCCAGGGAGTGGCATGTGCACTTAGGGATAACAACAAGGCTGTGACTACCCCACAAAATGATCTGTTTAATGCTGCTCATCCTCTGACACAGGCAC
>SDWK01000868.1 GCA_004195335.1 Shewanella sp. | reverse complement strand
AATGACGAATATAATCGATCTGCCGAAAAAAATTCATCTACTCTCATCTTCGCTTTATCCCCCATTTCTTGACGAATTCTGGGATGTCCAATGAAGTAGATCATCAGCCTTACTAACTCATTTACATCCCCAGCCGGGAATAACATACCAGTCTGTCCATCTACAACAGAGTCCGTTAATCCCGGGATTCTAGAGCCAATTGCAGGGACACTCATCGCAGCAGCATCTATAACGATAGAGCCAAATCCTTCTCGATAACTTGGTAAACATAAAACATCGGTAATCGCCAAATATACCTCGTGATCATTGACATGACCGATATCGCAGACGTTATCGAATAACTCGGGATTCGATTTGCGCAACTCAGCTATCGCACCATCCTCATCTGGACCCACAAACAACAATCGTGCTTTTTTGAATTTGGCGGAGACTATTGAGAAGGCTCTTAAAGTATCAATTGCACCCTTGGCTCGGGTCTTCCTAGCTATATAGGAAAATATAAAATCATCAGGCTCCAACCTCAACTTTGCGCGTAGCAGAGCGGCCTCCCCGTTAAGTGAATGCAAATTGAATCTTTCAATATCAACCCCAGAAAGTGAACCTTTCAATAAAACCGGTAGTGGCTGACCAGCATGAGAAATGTGATGTTTAGATAAAAAATCTGACTGAGAAAAACTGTCGGTTAGACAGTCCGTATTGATTGCATTGATCAGCCAATCAAATAAGTAGAAGAGGTGTCGAGAAAACCCCACTTTTGCAACCCATGTCTGCCCTGTAAATGTGTGGATTCGGACAGGAACCCGACAAATAAACCCAGCTAGGGCAGTCAACAAACCTGCCTTGGGCATAACTGAGTGAACAATATCCGGCTTGTGTAAGTAGAAAAGCCTGCACAATGCAAACAAGGCCATAGCATCCGCAATCACACTAGTTTTTCGATTGATATCAATATCGACGAACTTAACGTTAGGGTAAGCGCTCTGATTCTTAGATACATCTTGCCCGACAACACACACTTCAAAATCTTCAGGTATTCTTTTCAACGTGTTACTCAAATGCCAGGGCACAACATAGGAGGCAGTCACTACTCTAACAACTTTTAATTTCATGCGATACTACCCTTACTTATCTGAATTTCCGGTAACCATTTAATTTCCACAATAACTCTCGATGATCATCTATCGCCGACTAACAAATCCGACAAGAATCAACTATCTCTCGTAGTCCATCTTCCATCGTAATTACGTGTCGATAATCGAGTTGATGCTCAATCTTTGCAGTCGAATAAAATGCTCTTCCAGTTAAGGCATTCACTCTCGACTCGGTAAGCGGGAATTTTGGAATGCCACCAAAAACTTGAGCCACGATCCGAACGAGTCCTTCTGGCAACCTAAGTTCAGGCTCTTTTTTACCCAGCGCGTCGGCTATGGTTGTGACAAACTGCTCCATCGTCCGCTGATCTGACAAGCTATATATTTGCCCGTTTGCATCAGGGTGTGTTGCACATAGCACGAGTGCAGCCACCACATTATCGACATGAATGTAGTTCGCCGTCGCCCCCACCTTGCCGATATAAAAAAACATCCCACGCTGAATCATTGCTATTAAACCAATCAGCGATTGATTTTTCATTTCAGAACCAAAAACATTCGATGGTCGCAATATAGAGTATTCAAATGCACCACTCAATGCGGCCGCCACGACCATCGCATCCGACTCAACTTTGGAAGTTTCATACTTTCCGCACGGGTTTAATACTGTTTGCTCAGTTACGACTCCATTACGTCTACTGCCATACACACCAGTGCTGCTTAGCTGTACCCAGCGACCAACTCGTCCAGTGGCCGCCTCGATAAGTTTTTGCGTCCCTCCTACATTCGTGGCATACATGACTGAATGATTGCGGATTTCCGCTGAACAATGATACAAAATATCGCAACCATCCACAAAGCCGCCGAGCTCGTCAGCTCCTACTTTCGCTAAATCCCGCTGAAAAACCTTGATATTTCCTTCGAGTGGCATTGTGCCTTGACGGGACAAAACATGGACTGTCGCACCTCTTTCATGATAATGGCGAGCTAACTTGCTGCCTATAAAACCAGTTGCACCAGTGATCGCAATTTTCATTTCTAAATCCGCCAGTTGTGTTACGAGTCTCTTTTACAT
>SDWK01000569.1 GCA_004195335.1 Shewanella sp. | reverse complement strand
AATGGCTTTACAAGGGAACAACCATTCCATCATCCATTCGCCTTGAATTAGTTGCCAAAAAACACGCTGAGTAGATCACTTTCTTATACTGATTGGTATAACGGCTAAAAACCTTAATTTGAATACTAAAAAAGGGAGCTTTAGCTCCCTTTTTTATTGCTTAAAATCATATCAAAAAGATATTAATTTAAGCGTGTTTTGTATCCGTTGGCTCAACTTGTACGTCCTGAACCTCTTCGACTGAGCTCAGCTCTACATCGCTTGGCGTGTTAGCCGATAGTGCCGCTTCTGCTTGCTCTTGAGCTAATGCTTTTGCACGGTCACCTTTAGATACATACTTTTTGATGGTAGGAGCTGTATGCTTGTTCAGGCGAGCCTTGGCACGTTTCGCCGTCATCTTGATCATTTTCTGTTTTTTGTTCATAAGCTCTCTAGCAATGTGCTTTCATATCTCTGACCTGCAAAAAGTGTCGGCCAGTGGTAAACCGGGAGCGGATTTTAACTCAATCTTAGCCGTCAAGCCATTAAATATGGATTTTCTTGTTACTTATTGGCAAAGTGAACCCCAATTTATCGTATCAATAGTTTATTGAGTCTCTATGCCATCTAATAAAATCACTTTTTTTCAAAGATTTGAGAAAGATATTCTCTCTGGGTTGAAAACCATTACATTAAGGGATGCCTCTGAGTCTCACTACATTGCGGGGCAGCGGCTCGGTGTCTCGACCTATGAAACCGACCGTTGGTTTTGTGATGTATTGATTGACGCGGTTGAGTGCATCAAATTTGATGAACTTAATCAGATCCACGCCGAGCAGGAAAATATGACCTTACCGGAATTAAAGTCTGTTATTACCGATATCTATGGTGAAATAGAGATCCTATGGATGATCAGCTTTCACCTTGTACGCCCGTAAAAAGGGTTAAAAGCTAAGAGGGAAGATTCTTGGTGCATTCTCTTATTTTACTAAGAGGAGAACTTCTCTCTGTCTTCATCTGTGGCACCTTCATTGCATTCACCTCTAATCTCGGCGCGGCCGACTTCGATCATTCTGCTTAACTCCATAAAGCCTTCCCGGCAGTACCCTGTCATGTCCAATGTTTTTGATAGTCCCAACTCTATCTGTTCGGTCCAGTCTGAAAGATCCGGCGCATAGATAGACCGTTGGCCCTTTTTAGAGCGACTCTGTTTTATGGCCTGTTGGATCCGTTCCTGATGAGGGAGTGCAGATGATTTGTTATCGAGCTTAGCTTTGTAAGTAAACAGTTTTATGCCGTTACTTCTGATGTCTGTTTTAAACTTGTCTTTGACTCGATTCTTAAAATCATCGGGATCGGTTTTGTGGCTGGCACAAGCCGAGAGGGTGCAGAGGACGATGAGTACTGACATTATTTTTATTATATTTTTTAACATATTTGCTCTTTTAGATGACAACACTTTATTGCTGACTGAGTATGATTTTATGGCAAATTTTCACATCATTAGGAAGTGATGCTCCAGTATTTATATCCTAAATTGCAGGATAACTTAAAATTGAGCAAGTTAGCAGTGTACTGACATTTTTTTACATATCAGAACAGCATGTCGTATATCCATATTTACATCTGATATTGTGAATGTAGTGCCGACTTGATTTTGCTCAAGAATTGATGTGACTTTGTTATTTAGTTGTTGCTATTTATCATGGTGCTGGCAAACTTTAGATCTAGGGCCTGTTGACCTTTCATGGTTGTTTTTGCTGCGAGTTGTTGACCTTTACTCTTTATCTATGAGAGTTAGGCGGAGCTTGTGTGATGTGGTTTATCTCGGTAACTGCTCCTGCGTTACTCTACCTTCTGCATCCATGCTGTCGTACATAAAAAAGTGATAACGCAGTAATTCTTGTTAAAAAAAGGGTAGCCAACAAACGCGGCCCTAATAATACCCAAAGGAGAGGGGGATTTATGGTGAATGTTGGATTACAGTTTTCCGTTTACAGGATGAGCGATTCGGAGATTCAATGGGGGCAATGATAAAACTGCTCCAATCCTTGTTATCGAGTTTTAAGGATCTTATTCCTATCATTCTCGTAGTCGCTTTTTTTGAGATAGTAGTGCTACAGCAAGCGCCAGATAACCTCTTTTCAATTCTAATTGGCCTCGTGTTCATCGTTTTTGGTTTGACATTTTTTGTATTCGGATTGGAGATGGGTTTGTTTCCCATCGGTGAATCTTTGGCGCAAGCCTTAGCCAGAAAGGGCAGTGTTTTTTGGTTGGTGATTTTTTCATTTTCATTGGGTTTTGGTACCACATTAGCCGAGCCCGCGCTCACTGCCGTGGCGAATGAGGCCGCGCAAGTTGCAGCTCAGGGTAATGCCATTGCGATGACAGAAGAGGCGATGGACAATTATGCGATGGGGTTGAGGATCACCGTCGCCATTTCGGTTGGCTTGGCTATTTTACTCGGCGTTGTTCGTATTCTTAAGGGCTGGCCGATTCATTATCTTATCATTGGTGGTTATGTCACTGTGATGATTCTGACCAGCTTTGCACCGGAGAATATTATTGGCATCGCCTATGATTCTGGAGGCGTGACCACTTCAACGATCACCGTGCCCCTTGTGACTGCCTTAGGGGTTGGCTTAGCGACGGTCATTAAAGGACGGAATCCTATGTTAGATGGCTTTGGTTTAATCGCGTTTGCCAGTTTAACACCGATGATATTCGTGCTTCTCTATGGCATGGTGGTGCTCTGATGGAGATGCTATCGAGTCTGTTAACTACCTTCCTATTGACGGTAAGGGATGTGCTTCCCATTGCGGTTATCTTATTTGGCTTTCAACTTGGGGTGTTAAAACGTCCTATAGCCAATTTGCGTCAGGTTGTATTAGGGTTTGTTTATGTGATTATGGGCCTGAGTCTATTTTTGGTTGGACTCGAGTTGGCACTGTTTCCTATTGGTGAAAGCATGGCCGAACAGCTAACGTCTCCAGCATTCATTCATCCAGAAGGCGGTGTCCATGAAGCAACCATTTGGCAAGATTATTTCTGGGTCTATATCTTTGCGGCTGCCATAGGTTTTAGCACGACCATAGCCGAGCCTTCGTTAATTGCGGTAGCGATTAAGGCGAATGAGGTATCGGCGGGTGCGATTAGTGTGCAGGGATTACGGATCTCGGTGGCTATCGGGGTGTCATTTGGCATCGCGTTGGGGTGTTTTCGGATTGTTGTCGGTGATCCGATCCATTATTACATTATGGCGGGGTATGTCATTGTGGTTATCCAGACCTTTTATGCGCCTAAATTCATCGTGCCTTTGGCGTATGACTCAGGTGGGGTGACAACGTCAACGGTTACCGTACCTTTAGTCGCGGCTCTGGGCTTAGGTTTAGCAACAAATGTAGAGGGGCGAAATCCGTTAATTGATGGATTTGGTCTGATCGCTTTTGCCAGTTTATTTCCTATTATATCCGTGATGGCATATGCGCAAATAGTGGCAGTATTAAATAAGAGACGTTCGTTAAAGGAGCAAAAAAATGCGCTTTAAACTCATTATCGCATTCGTAGATGATGTCACTACCAACAGTATTCTCGATGCTGCGAGAGAGGCCGGTGCGACAGGCGCGACAGTCATTAATCACGCCAGAGGAGAAGGGCTGGAGAAGAAAAAGACCTTTATGGGTCTCTCTTTGGATGTTCAGCGGGATGTGATTCTATTTTTAGTCGAAGAACATAAGAGCAGAAGTATACTGGAAACGATCAATCGGGTCGGAGGGTTTGATATTAACCCGGGTCAGGGGATCGCGATTCAGATTGATGTCGAAGATGCCGTTGGGGTTGCCCATCAGGTCCAACAGATCAGTAAAGATATTGAGGATGATTTATGAGCCACCGCAAGGTAGTACGAAATTCAGATGTGATGACGAAGAAGTTTGTCATGGTCGATGGGCTTCATACTGTTGCCGATGCCATCGAACTGGCCAGCTCTCAAAACGTGAGAGTATTACTCGTCAATAAACGTAATGAAGACGATGAGTTTGGTATGGTATTGATGAGTGATATTGCTAAGAAGGTGCTGGCAAAAGATAAAGCGCCGGAGCGGGTGAATATCTACGAGATCATGATCAAACCAGTATTATCAGTCAGCCCAGAGATGGACGTCCGTTATTGTGCCCGCTTGTTTGAGCGATTTCGTATCACCAAGGCCCCGGTGATTGAAGCGGGTAAAATCTTAGGTTTAGTGAGTTATCATGATTTGGTACTTAAAGGGATGATGGCGGAACAGTAATTGCTTTTTTTTGCGTCGTGAGATAATAAAATAGCGACCTGAGATGGGTCGCTATTTTCGTTTCGCTTATGCGAATCGCTTGTCCAGATAATTGATAATATCTGAAGATTCATACATCCAGCGAGTCTCACCATTCTCCTCGATTCTTAAGCAAGGGACTTTAGCTTTTCCGCCCTGGCTGACAAGCGCTTCCTTGTGGTTATCCTGTTTTGCATCGAGTCGAGCAATGTTGAGTCCTTGACGACGCATTTCGCGACGAACTTTAACGCAAAATGGGCAAGCTTTGTATTCATATAACGCGAGCAACTGAGTTTCGGCATCGATTTTTGACTGCTCATCCTGCGGGCGCTGACGCTTTTTCGGCGCGAAAATGAAATTAAGCATTAGGATGATACGGCCTAGAATCCAACGAACAATAAACATGAACTACCTCTGAATAAGTCAAAATCCGCCAGAGTGTAACCCATGTCACATAATTATTGAATCTTTTAATCTGCCCCTAATGTCAGTAGTGCCTCCTGTGCGCCTTGATTGATATCGATGCGGCTGTCGCGAAGAAATATTCGATTAGCCGGCACTTTATTGATATCGATTAAATGCGCTTTTACCGCTTGTGCCCTCTCGCTGGCAAGGGTGCCTAACATATTGTCATCGACCATCTGTCGATTAAGACAGTGGTTGTAGAGGGCGATATGCCACTGAGTCAGCAACTGGGGCTCGCTGAGAGCAGGCTCCTGCTCATGACTCTTGCTGATTTGTTGTTTGAGAGTATTGGCCTCTTGTTTCACTTCGCTTTCATACAAGGTGATGAGCGCAGTGGAGAGTGGTCCTTGGGTTGGGTAGGTACTCGGTGAGAGATTGTTGGGTAACTCCTCAATCTCAAGCTGACTTAGCTGCGCCAGTTTGTGCCACAGTGCTTGCTCTTGCAGCACACGGCTGTCAGTCGCCGAATTGATTGCGCCCTCAATGCTCAAGGTTAACTTAGGTCTGTCGAGGAGGGCGGTGGCAAGGGTTGCCAGCTTACGGCTCTGATCATCTTCTATCAGGGCCTTACCTGCGCTAAATTCAATTTTATCGAGCTCTTCATCGTCACCAAATATCCCGGCGAGTAAAGAAAATGGGGCGGTAACGGCTTTAGTGATCACATTGGTCAATGCCGTCATCACTATACTGCCTACACTAAAGTCCGGAGAGTCGAGATCGCCCGACACCTCGAGTCCTAAGTCGATAACACCATGTCTGTCTTGTAACAGGGCTATCGCCAGTGTCACCGGCAGGCTGGTGGCCAAGCTGCTATTGCTGGGCTCCCCGAGTTCTAATTGGTTGACGACAATATGGTTACTGCCATTGAGCTTATTGTCTTTAAGCAAGTAGCTCACCTCTAATGAAAGTTGTCCCTTATCGATATAATAGCCGGCATAGGTGCCTGAGTAGGGGTTAACCGATGTGAGCTCCACATTGTTAAAGTTAAGATCCAAATCCAGGTAGGGTTGTTCGAGTAAAGGGTTAATCTCTCCTTTAAGAGTGACGGGAGCATATTTGTCAATTTTTCCTGTTATATCGACAATCGCGGCTTTGTCCGATGACGAGGACAATTGGCTCACACTTCCTTGTAACTGTTCAATACTTGCCGCAAAGTTGGGCGTTAATGAGTTATCGGCAAAGAAGGTCGAACCGTCAGAAAATGTGATCTTACCGATCCGAATATCCAAGGGAGCTTGTTGATTAGTCTCTGATGGCTTAAGACCTTTTTCAACCGCTTTTACCTTGGGAGTTCCCTTTGTCTTAGATTTAGGCGTCGGGGCTGTACTCACTAGCAGTTGCTGGAAGTTAGTGCTTTTATCTTCAGCGATGATGATGCGGCTGTAAGGTTGAGAGAAGTTAATCTGATCGACGGTTAATTGCTGTTTACCCTGATCAAAATTTAACTTTTGTATCGCCATCGACTGCCATTTCAATAACGTTTTTTTATGTTGATTGTCTTTAACCAGCAGTTCATTGACTGTGATATCACCGATAAAGCTTAAATCATCAGCTGAGCTGGCTTCTAAGTGGCCGCTAGAGTTGAGTTCACCATTTTTTACCGTGATATTGATATATGGGGCTAGGTAAGGTTGCAGCTGCTTTAACGAAAAACCAGTCAGCTGCAGATCGGCAGCAAGATGTTGTTGATTGACCTCAAGCTTGCCCGTCGACGCTAACTTACCTTGAGCGTTGATATCTATGTCTTCTTGAGCGTTGATACCTACGTCTAAACGGTATTCGATAGGGGAATTGAAATCAGACTGGATTGACCCTGTGGTCAGGTTTATCGGCGCTATGCGCCAGGGCGTATTTTCGGTGAGCAGGTTCTCTTGTATGTTCAGCGCATAGTCTTTTATAGATATTCCACCTAAGGTCGCAGACCATAAGCTTGAATGTTCGCTGTCTTTGTCTTCAGATCTTAGAGGCTTATCCTTTTTGACCGTTACTGAGTCTGTTTCACTGGCCGAATTAGCCATAAAATTTGGCATGAAAAATGGGACAATATCGATGCCATCAGGGGTGATGCTGGCGTTTAGGTTTAAATTTTCGGTATGTAAACGGTTAGCGATTATCTCTTTATTATCAAGATTGAGTTCTATGCCCTCAAGGGCCAGTAATGGCAAGCTCACCAAAGGGCGCTCTTCATGGGTAAACAGGATGTTTTCTAAAGAGAAGGCCCCTTGGGTGGTGACCACTTGAATCGCCGCTTGACTCGATGTTGGGTGTGATTTGACTTCGAAATGGCTTTGAAAATTCAACTGTCCGGTTTTGAGTTTCGCCTGAAAGTCGTCAGAGATAAAAGACCAAAATTGTGGCAGTTTTATTGCGGTTAATGTTAACTCGCCGACAATATTGAGCGGTGATACCTGTATCTGTCCCTGTGTTGAGATCTCGCCCCCTTCGTCTCCAACAAAGTGAATGGAAAAGTGATTCCCCGAAGCGGCGCTTGTAATGTCAGTAAAGGTATCGAAGCCTTTCACCTTGAGGTTTACCGCCGGGTACTGTAACCGACTGTCGGTGAGGTTATCTGAATATAAGAAATTAGCGTTAGCAATCGACAGGTTTTCAACGATCACGTGAGGCAAGCTCATTGGTTTATCCGATGACTCTTGAGGTGATTCGGGAGATTTTTCCAGTTCAGCCAGAATATCTGAAAAGTTGAATTGCAGCTTTTCCTTGGTATTTAAACGCTCGGCAAACACGAAGGGTTGATTTAAGGTGACATCGTTTATGCTGATAGCGCCATTGAACACTGAGTGCCAGAAACGCAGTTCAAAATTTAGTTCATCAAAACCAACAAACTCACTTTCATCGACCTCTTTTATTTTAAAGCCGGTCAAAACTACGTTTAGTGTAAAAGGATTGATGCTGACATCATCTAAATTGACAGGCCTGTTGAACAGAGTGCCAAGTTGTACCGGAAGCTGTTTTTCGACAGCGTAGGGGACAATCAGCCCTAAGATACCCGCATAGGCAAAGTATGAAGCTAACAGAATGGAGAGGTATCGTTGATACTTAGGTAATTGTTTATATTTCTTTGGCAAACTGCTGATTTTTTCGCTAATAGCGGACATACTTACCTTACTATTTATAAATAACTTTGATCCTGTTGCTAGTTTAGCTAACTTAATAGACTGTCTCTTATACACATCT
>SDWK01000607.1 GCA_004195335.1 Shewanella sp. | reverse complement strand
ACCTGTACCGTGAACGCAAGTCTTCAATTGACGGTATCTATGAACTGGCTCGAAGCCATACGCCACTGTCCGAGGATGATTACAGGGAATGGGAAACCAGTTTTTCTGAGCGCGTACAAATGGAAGCTAAACCGCCAACCAATGATCAGTGGGGTGAACTGTCTGATTCGCTTTTGCAGTAACGGTCCCGCAACAACAAACCTATCTTCAAAGATGAAATGCACCTTGGGTACGACCCCTTAAATGGAAAAGTGCATATCCATGAGGTACCAAGAGTTGGTATTAAAATACCAATTAAACCCAAGAATTACTTGGGTTTAGAGTAGCCTGATACCTGATCAACATTTACTATGCACACATATTCCTCTTGGAGAGGAATATCGCAACTATCGATGATAGGATCACCGTGAATATTTTATATGTGCATGGCTTTGCCAGTAGGTTCGATTCTAGCTCTCAAAAGGTGCAGGCCCTGAAAACAATTGGTGAGGTGTCTGGTGTCAACATTGACTATTCTATGCCAGTGAATGAGATAGAAAGTCACCTCTATAAAGCTATATTGGATAACGACATTGATCTTCTTGTTGGGACAAGTATGGGCGGTTACTACTCTGCCTTGCTCGGTGCTAAATGTGGCATCCCTTTCATAGCGATTAACCCTGCGACTGAACCAAGAACCTCCCTAGCAAGACATCTTGGTGCGGGGACTACGTTTGATGGAGCAGATTACTTCCTAACTGAGGTGGTGGTTAGTGGCTATGAGCCCATCGTTAACGATTCGGGCGCATGTGGATTGATTCTTCTCGATGAAGGCGATGAAATTCTAGATTCTGCGCACACTCATGATCTGCTGAAATCATCGTACTGTGTAAAAGTTTTCAAGGATGGATGTCATCGCTTTAGTCATATCAACGAGAGTCTCGAAGACATACGCATGTTTTATAATCGGGCAGAGCTTGTCTATGGGTTGGACAATGATTGAGATTCGGCAAAAAGGCTCTAAAACATGCGACAACTATGCTGACACATAGTGTTCCCAGACTATCTAAGGATTAGTGGGACAAATATTTGGTGTTTTTTGGTAACTCATGAAAGCTCAAACTTATGGATATGATGCGATCGTTTAAAGGGGGAAAATGTACGTAGCCTAAGGAAAGTTTCACGTGGTCTGTTTGTCGTTTAGATGATATTTTACTAGGTGAATCTCACAAGTATCAGAAACTTAAAGGAAAACAAAAATGAGTTGTCTCCCAGAGCATGGTCGAATTAAGTGTACTGAATGTTTTATGTCACCGGATGTGGAGTTTGACATAACAAAACGGACAGTAGGCGATTGGCGAATCACATGTAACCCCCTTGCTTTTGGCAATCCTGAGGCTGAAATCGTTGTGTTAGGTTTCTCAAAAGGACCGACTCAATCAGGGGCATTAGCAAACAGTCCCCATGACGAAATAGCCTACAAAGGTAAGCGTTTTAATGTCGGTAAAATCCTCGCCCATGTTGGGTTGTTTGAGAGAACGAGTAAAGAGCAGTTAAGCAGGGATGTCGATTTGGCTATTGCTAACAAAAAAGGTAAATTTCATTTTGGCTCACTGATCAGATGCACGGTTGAACAATTCGACAAAAAAAGCGCGAAATGGAAGAGTACTGGCGGTGGCATGTTGGATAAGTTTGTTACGGCTGATTTCGGAAAGGAAGTGTCACAACAGTGTTCAACCAAGTTTCTAGGCGCACTTCCGCCCCAAACCAAACTTGTCATTATGTTTGGCATGGGTTCTAAACAAAATTATGTGAGTGAAGCAAAAAAACTGTTCGAAAAGGCGATATCAGGGAAATGGCACATGCTTAACGACATCTCATACTCAGACGGAAAAATAACGGTCGTTCATGTTGAGCATTTCGCTTCTCAGGGTTCGTTTATTCCAAATTGGCTTGGTGAAAAAGAGCATAAACGAAGTCGATTTGGTGATATGGCAAAAAAGGCTGTTGAACGAGCGTTAGCTTAAAAGTCACCATCAATCAGGCACTCAAAACCCTCGGTCAGAAGATCGGGGGTTTTTCTGATTTATCAGGAGTTCTGAGAACTGAGAAAACAGCTACCTTGATGCCCGCTGTAAGGATTGGTCCATTCAGGTCGGACAGGTCGTTTTGCATCTTATGGGCAACAA
>SDWK01000606.1 GCA_004195335.1 Shewanella sp. | reverse complement strand
CCAGCAAGTCCGGGGTATCGGCCTGGGTGAAGTTGGCAATCACGAGGCTGTTCGCCTTAACTACCGAATCCAAAGCAACGACTTTGCGAGTGAGCAGGTCTAAACGGAATAATTTCCCGCTATAAGCAACAAACAGGAAATGTCCGTCGCTTATCTTATCGTGAAAGTACGCCGAGTCTGTGGTGCCGCTATAATTTGTGCCGAGCACAAGTTGCTTTGTAAGAAGGTATTCGCCATCGACTACATCAACAAAACTAACATTATTGGGTTGTACCAGTAGCAGTTCATTGTTTCCATCGCCATTGAAGTCCCCCAAGTAGGTGCCAAATTTGCCAATACCATCGCCCAATGAAAATAGTTCCAACACCTGAGTAGATACATTGCCGCTAGCTTCTATTATCTTGTTTGGCTCTGAAACTGATGGCGAAAGTACTTCGTCTGCCACTTGACCCTGTTGGTAATTCAGTAGAGTACCGTTTTGAGTGATGTTAACATCGAAGAGGTTGGTTAGTTCTTTGGTATTTTCGAGCGAACCTGCGTGTGCTTGATAAGCAAACCCAGAAAGCAGAACAAGACACAGTGAAATTGGCTTCATATAATCCTTTATACTCCAGTCTAAAAAAACGCCGACACGGCTGGTTTTCTGACAAGATAAACTATCACTAGTCGTGAATAAAATCCAGGTTATTGAAAAGCTTAACGAAATATTGCTAAGTAGCCGCTGTAAAAAGTGGGGGGAAGAGTAATTTTCTAATACAAAGCCAAAAAACCATGCTGTAGCGCAATAGTATTGGCTACACCTGCCAATCTAGCTTTTATCGCCTGTTCAATACCAACGCCGCCCTGAACCAAGTCATCAACCGCAATAAAAGCAATAGTCGTCAGGCGGCTGCTTTCATAATGATAAGCATAACCCGGTTCGACGATCCAACTCCCAGCCCCCGCAGCCGTCAGATGTTGTGTTTTTTCTTCCAATGTCCTGACCAGGGTAAAATCAAAAGACAAGGTATAATCTTCATTACAGTACCAATCCGCTTTTAGCGCCTGAAAATTGATCCACATCTCCAGCTTGGTCAACAACGGCTTAAGCGAATTCGAAAATTGGCCATCGGCCGCTATCGTAATGGGAAGTTCTTGTTGCATATTTGTCTTTGCCTTTGTCATGGGTCATTCTGGTAATAACTTTAGATTTTGCTATCTAACAATCCCAGATGCAACCACAACAATGACATTAAACAGGGTGTCACTACGGAGGCAGATAGAAGTGTCGGCAAGAATAAGGTATCCGTCAGTCCCTTATTTGATAGAAAGACAGCTAAAAAGACAGGACCGTCATATCTTGTGTCTTTTCTGCTATCCCCTACTAGGCTTTGAGTTAGACCAACTAGCCCTATGGCGATTATGACCTCCATAAGAAGAACGTATATACACACCTCCGGGCACCAACAACTCCCCCTAGGAAGGCGAATAATCACCTTTCGTGATTGTGCTTATGAGCGAGAGTTAGGGGTGAATATGGCGTAGCCATAAGCTCATAAACGAGAAGCATGGTCAACTCGGCATTCAGGCATCCAGCCTATCAGATGGCGGGGTAGCTTTCGGGGTACAGTAATAAGTAGGGTCAGAGTCTGATCCCACTTTTCGAGCGAAACAAATTACTATTTGAACCATTTTTTCCGATGCTCATCAACCCATTCCATTTTATCTTTTACTAGACCGGCTTTAGGATCTGAGACCTGAAATATGGGTTTGTCGGGATTTGAAAAGAAATCAATATCAATTTCAAATCCCGTATCACCCGGCCCTTCTAAAACACATTTTCCCGACTCACTCATTTCCAGTGGTGGCTTTTCCCAGTCAGTTAGATTTTCAGATAAAGCGTCAGCAATGATTGTTTTCGCAACATACCTCGCTTGCACCTCAGCAAAGCCGCCAGCTTTAGGATGGCCAAATTCTTTGTTACCGGTAAAAATCACACGATGGGCAGCGTTATCTCCTAATGCATATACATTTGAGATTTTAGTACGAAGCGTACGTCCATCAACCGAAACCCATCCTTCTTCATTACACAATCCAGGAGTGTTTCTCAGCACTTTCGCAGCTTTTTGAGGGAAAATTGAAGCCATCAGATCCTGTCTCTTATACACATCTCCGAGCCCACGAGACTA
>SDWK01000561.1 GCA_004195335.1 Shewanella sp. | reverse complement strand
AGATGTGTATAAGAGACAGAGACTATATAGTGAACGACAAAGTCGCTTGGCTTTTATTCCGTCAGGCTCCCTCGGTAATCACAGATGACCTTTAAACTCAAATCGAAGAGATAAACATTCAAGTGTAAACGCGGCTGTGACCGTCCGTGACACGGATGTTACGGCCGAAGCTATAGGGATATACTTGTGCTGTGTCACAGAAGTGATTGCACATTAGCCCACGGCAGGTGATAAGTAAAATTCTGGCCATGCTTCTAAATAATCCAAACAGAGAACAGCATAGCTCAATGAGTCCACTAAAAAGAGATTTGAAACTTGTTATCGGACAAGTAAACAAGTCGCTGATGAGAGATAAAGCAGCGTTATAGCTCTAAGAACTCATAACACTGCCTGTCGTCAAACTTAGGCTGGCTTACAGTCGTGCGGTAACCAAGCTTGCATCGGGCATATTGGCCGCACCTTCACGTTCGACGGCCAGAGAGGCGTATGCGTTGGCGTATTTACCGGCGTCGAGCAGAGTCTCACCTTTGACGAGTCGGGCGACCAAGGCGCCGTTAAAGGCATCGCCGGCACCAGTGGTGTCGGTGACGACACATTTTATGGCTGCAATCTCCATGAAACGTTCATTTTCATACAGGAGCACGCCTTGGGAACCTCGAGTGATGACGACGGTTCCAACGCCCATCTGATTGATCTTCTTTGCCGCCAGTTTGGCGCTGCTGAGATCGGTGACCTCGATCCCCGTCATTAACGAGGCTTCGGTCTCGTTTGGCGTGATAACATCCACGAACTCTAATAACTCTGGCGTACTTTCATGATATGGCGCCGGATTGAGTACCACTTTGACCCCATGGTTACGGGCAATCATCATGGATTGTTTTATGGCGTCGATATTGTTCTCGAGTTGCGTCAAAAACAGATTTGCGCCGACCATATGTTGCTCGGCTTGCAATATCTCTTCCTGAGTGATGCAGGTGTTGGCCCCCGAATGCACGGCTATCATATTTTCGCCCGTCTGCTCGCAGACATAGATCAGTGCATTTCCCGTTGGACTGGTCTCAGATTCGACAATAATCGTATTGTCTATCCCTGTGCCAGCCAGGTGCTCTTTGGCAAAATGGCTGAATTGATCTTTGCCTATTTTGGTCATGAAGGTGACGTTGGCCCCTACCTTAGCCGCGGCATAGGCCTGGTTTGCCCCCTTGCCGCCCGCGCCGATAGTATTGTCCAGCGAATGCAGAGTCTCGCCCGGTTGTGGGAAGCGATCCAGTTTGGCGACGATGTCGACGTTAAAGGAACCTAGTATAAAAATCTTGTTTTTCATCTTGTTGACCCCATCGTTTATGAGGCTCTGGGTCATAAGATCTGATAAGGCGCTGCTGGTAGTTAACTGAGACAGTAAGCTATCCAGACAATATTTATCGGCATCGAATTCAGCAGAGCGTTGTACACCGCCATGAGTCCTTATCACTTGCTTTTCCTGTTCCAGATGCACTAGATCACAACGAATGGTCTTTGGCGTCACCTGAAGCAACTTGGCTAATTGTGCATTTGATAAGATTTTATGTTCGCTGAGCAGCTTTAGGATGACTGTCAGTCTTTCATTTCGGCTAAGTTTGTTCATAGGATCGAATATACGTGTAGAGTTTCACTGAGGCTGTGATTAAGATGAAAGCTTAGCATGTAAAACGAACCACATGGTTCATTTTAGCTTGCGATGTGTATTTTCTGTCTGGCTGCTATGCCAAAGAGTATTGATATTCTAATGCCCATTGGTCTTAGCATTCAGTAGGATTATTTTAATTATTTTCAACGGGCAAAAAAAAGCGCATCGTTCGATGCGCAAAAATCACAAGCAAAAGGGTTGTAGGATTAATTTTCGAAGGTATTCAGTATGCCAAGTGCCGCATCACGCCCTTCGGCGATGGCGGTGACCACCAGATCCGAACCGCGCACCATATCGCCACCAGCAAATACTTTCGGATTGCTGGTCTGGAATGGATTGTCGGCCGCTTTAGGAGCGATAACGCGTCCCCACTGATCTAAGTCGACATTGTGGTCTTTAAGCCAAGCAGCGGGGCTGGGCTGGAAACCAAAAGCGATGATGATAGCATCAGCGTTTAGGAGGGCTTCGCTGCCCTCAATGGCTTCTGCACGACGACGTCCGCTAGCATCGGCGTCGCCCATTTGAGTTTCTATGCACTCAATACCGGAAACTTGACCGTCTTGAGTCTTAATTGCTACAGGTTGTCTGTTAAAGAGAAACTGAACACCTTCCTCTTTGGCATTTTGGACTTCTCGGCGTGATCCCGGCATGTTTGCTTCGTCGCGGCGATAGACACAGGTGACCTCTGTAGCACCTTGCCGTACGGCGGTGCGAACACAATCCATAGCGGTGTCACCACCACCGAGTACCACCACTTTCTTACCTGCAAGGCTAAGATAAGGCGATTCTTCATCAGTAGTCCCCATGATGTTATGAGTGTTACCGATAAGATAGGGCAGGGCCTGATGAACACCTTGAGCGTCTTCACCGGGTAAGCCAGCTTTCATGGCCGTGTAGGTGCCCATACCGAGGAAAACAGCGTCATAGTCATTTACAAGCTCATTAAAAGCGATGTCTTTGCCTATGTTGATGCCCATTTTAAATTCAATACCCATACCTTCAAGCACTTCACGACGGGTCGCCATTACCGACTTGTCGAGTTTAAATGATGGAATGCCATAGGTGAGTAGTCCACCTATCTGCGGATTTTTATCGAACACGACCGTGCTGACACCGTTGCGAGCCAATATGTCGGCGCAGCCAAGTCCAGCAGGGCCCGCGCCAACAATGGCGACGCGCTCTTTTCTTGGGGGGACCTTGCTCAGGTCGGGTCGCCAGCCTTGGGCTATGGCGGTGTCGGTAATGTATTTCTCTACATTACCGATAGTCACGGCACCAAACTCATCGTTGAGAGTACAGGCCCCTTCACATAAGCGGTCTTGTGGACAAACTCGGCCACAGATCTCCGGCAAGGTGTTGGTCTCATGAACCAGATCGGCAGCTTCCAAGATGCGTCCCTGCTCGGCGAGTTTGAGCCAGTTAGGAATATAGTTATGCAGTGGACACTTCCACTCACAATAGGGGTTACCGCAATCGAGACAACGGTCGGCCTGCTCTTTTACCTGAACTTGAGCAAACGGTTGGTAAATCTCGATAAACTGGGTAGCACGTTTTTTAGCTGGGTGCTTAACCGGATCTTTACGGTCAACTTCTATAAATTGAAAATCATTACTCATAAGTTGTTACCCCGCTACTACGGCTAATTCTGGCTGTGATTGCTCGAGCTTTAATAGATCTGAGACTGACACACTCTTAGGTTTTATTAAGACGAAACAATCGATCCAATACTCGAAATCGACCAACAACATCTTTGCATGCTCGCTGCCAGTTTCGGCTAAGTGTTCCTCGATCAAGCCTTTTAAGTGTCGCTGGTGGATAGGGGAGTCGACTTTTTGGGTGTCGACCAATTCTGTATTCACCCGGCGATGGAAATGGCCGAATCGGTCAAATACATAAGCAAAGCCACCAGTCATACCCGCTGCGAAGTTAACGCCGGTCCTGCCTAACACCAGCACCACACCTCCGGTCATATACTCACAACCATTGTCTCCTACGCCTTCAACCACGGCGGTGGCACCTGAGTTACGTACGGCGAATCGCTCTCCGGCCGTACCTGCAGCAAACATTTTGCCCCCAGATGCGCCATAGAGACAGGTATTACCAATAATGGCGGAGCGCTCACTCTGGAACATGCTGCCTAAGGGTGGGTGTATGGTGATCTTGCCACCAGACATGCCTTTGCCTACATAGTCGTTACCGTCACCGCATAGGGTCAGTTCGAGTCCCGGGCTGTTCCAGACACCGAAACTTTGTCCCGCACTGCCGTTGAAACTTATTTTAATTGGCTGCTTCGCACCCTCTTTGCCTACCGTTTTTGCGATAAAGCCAGAAAGCGATGCCCCCACCGAGCGGTCGGTGTTATTGATATTAAATCTGGCTTGAATGGATTCACCCGCAACCACAGCATCCCGTACCTTGTCGAGCAGCTTAATATTGAGCTCACCTTTATCTAAGGTCTGGTTAAGCTCTCGCCATGTTTTTGCACTACCTTCAGGTATTTTTGGGGTATATAAAATGGGTTTAAGATCTAATCCCTGTTGCTTTGAGGTTTGACCTTCAAGCGTGGTTAACCATTCGCTGCGACCGACAAGGTCTTCAAACTGTGTGACACCGAGTGCGGCCATGCCTTCACGGATCTCTCTTGCCACAAATTCAAAGTAGGTCATGACGCGCTCTGGAAGCCCGTGATAATGCTCATTTCTCAGTTGAGTGTTCTGCGTTGCGACACCTGTGGCGCAGTTATTTAAGTGACAAATTCGCAGGTATTTACAGCCAAGGGCAATCATAGGGACGGTACCAAAACCAAAACTTTCGGCGCCGAGTAGAGCGGCTTTTAGCACGTCCTGTCCGGTTTTTAATCCGCCATCGACCTGTAGACGTATCTTGTGTCTGAGCCCATTTTCAACCAGAGACTGGTGCACTTCGGCCAGACCCAGTTCCCATGGACTGCCGGCATATTTAACCGAAGTGATGGGGCTGGCACCTGTTCCACCATCATAGCCTGAGATGGTGATCATATCGGCGTAGGCTTTTGCCACACCCGTTGCGATAGTACCCACACCAGGTTCAGACACGAGTTTGACCGAGACCATGGCGCTTGGGTTGATCTGTTTTAAGTCAAATATCAGTTGAGCCAGATCTTCAATCGAGTAGATATCATGATGAGGCGGTGGCGAGATGAGTGTCACCCCTGGTCTTGCATTACGCAGAGCCGCGATCTCGACACTGACTTTATGGCCCGGTAGTTGGCCGCCTTCACCTGGTTTTGCCCCTTGTGCGACCTTAATCTGTAACACTTCAGCATTCATCAGGTAGTGAGCTGTGACCCCAAAACGTCCCGAGGCAACCTGTTTGATTTTGGAGTTACGTTCAGAGTTAAAACGGGCCGGATCTTCTCCGCCTTCACCAGAATTTGAGCGACCACCGAGTCGGTTCATCGCTACGGCTAACGCCTCATGAGCTTCCGGACTTAGGGCGCCAATACTCATGGCAGCACTATCAAATCTAGGATAGAGCGACTCGGCAGATTCGACGCTATCGAGTTCAACCGGGGCAAGCTCTCCCTTGATTGCGATAAGATCTCGTAGTGTCGCGATAGGGCGGTTATCGACAAGCTCAGTAAACTTCTTATAACTAGGGTAGTCTTTCTCTTTTAGACTAGCCTGCAGCGTATTGACCACATCTGGGTTAAAGCAATGGTATTCGCCGCCTTCCACATATTTAAGCAGTCCACCCTGAGACAGAGGCTGATGGGCACGAAATGCCAACTTGTGGAGTAAAACCTGATCTTGTTCAAGCTCTGTAAAGCCTGCGCCCTCGATACGACTTATCACACCATTGAAGCACAAATCGACCACATTCGTCGCTAGACCAATAGCTTCAAATTGCTGACAACAGCGATAGGAAGAGACGGTGCTGATGCCCATCTTGGACATGATTTTTCTTAGGCCCTTGTCAATCCCGTGACGGAAGTTGAGTAGTAGCTGACCCGTGTCTGAGACATTATTCTGTTTAGCGAGTGCCGAGATGGACTCATAGGCTAAATAGGGATAGATCGCCGTTGCTCCGAAGCCTAGCAATACGGCGAAGTGATGAGGGTCACGTGCCGAAGCCGTTTCAACGATGATGTTAGTGTCACAACGTAGACTCTTATCAACCAGAACATGTTGAACTGCGCCCACGGCCATGGCTGCAGGGATAACCTGTTTTGAGTCTGCCGTGGCTCGGTCTGATAAGATCAGGAGAGTCGTGCCTGTGCGAGCCAATCTTTCGGCTTCATCACAGATGCGTGTTATCGCATTTTCCAGCCCTTCACTTAAGTCATAGTTAAGATCTACCGTATTGGCTCGATAATAGGTCGAGTCCAGCGCCAATAGCTGGTTGAAGTCGCTAAAGAGCAATACCGGCGAATTAAACATCACCCGATAAGCATGACCGGTAGTTTCATTGAATAGATTCTGCTCGCGGCCGACACAGGTCGAGAGCGACATCACATGCTTTTCTCTGAGAGGATCGATAGGCGGATTAGTGACCTGGGCAAATTTCTGTCTGAAATAGTCATAGACGGTGCGGGATTTCTTAGACAGTACGGCCATCGGGGTGTCATCCCCCATGGAACCCGTTGCTTCTTCGCCTTTATGGGCTAGTACCCATATAACCTGTTCAAGCTCCTCACGTGAGTAACCAAAATGTTTCTGATATTGCAGCAGCTGAGCGTCGCTGAATTCACATACCCCGAGTTCCTCTTTGGGCATCTCTTCGGCCGGAGTCAGTGTCTGGCTGTTCTTGGCCATCCACTCTTTGTAGGGGTGACGTCGTTTAAGATCGTTATCAATCTCAAATGATGAGTAGAGCTGACCGTTTAAGGTGTCGAGAACTAAGAGTTCACCAGGGCCAACACGACCCTTCTCTACAACCTCATCAGGGGCATAGTCCCAGATCCCTACTTCTGAGGCTAGGGTCAGGATTCTGTCTTTGGTGATCACATAGCGCGATGGACGCAAACCATTTCGATCAACTGCACAGGCCACATGTCGACCATTGGTCATCACGATACCAGCAGGACCATCCCAAGGCTCCATATGCATAGAGTTGAAATCGTAGAAGGCTTTGAGCTCTTCATCCATTTCAGGGTTACTCTGCCACGCTGGTGGTATCAGTAGGCGCATGGCTCGATATAGATCCATGCCGCCCGCTAAAAGCATCTCAAGCATGTTATCGAGTGATGAGGAGTCTGAGCCAGTTTCGTTGACGAAAGGCGCGGCTTGCTGGAGATCGGGCAGCAGAGGGGCGTTAAACTTGTATGCACGAGCACGTGCCCACTGTCTGTTGCCTGTGATCGTGTTTATTTCACCATTATGGGCCAGATATCTGAAGGGTTGTGCTAGTGGCCACTTAGGTGATGTATTGGTAGAAAATCTTTGATGGAAAAGACAGATAGAGCTCTGTAGCCTGATATCGGCAAGGTCTAAGTAAAATTCAGGGAGATCGGCAGGCATCATCAAGCCTTTATAGACAATGACTTGGCCCGATAAGCTAGCAATATAGAAATCTTTATCGTGGAGTAGTTGTTGTTCTAAACGACGTCTTGCCATGTAGAGGCGACGTTCAAGATCTTTCTCTCGCCAGCCAATGGGAGCATTAATGAGTACCTGAAAAATCTGTGGCTGACTCTTCTTACCTATCGGTCCCAGTACATCGGGATTAACGGGGACCTTTCTCCATCCAGCAACGCTTAGGGTCTCTTTTTGTAATTCTAGTTCTAATAAGACTTTAGCTTCATCGGCGAGCTTCTCATCTTGGCTGAGGAAAAACATGCCCACGGCAAATTTGCGACTTAAGTGCCAATCATTTTCGGCAGCCATAGCTTCGAAGAATTTGATCGGAAGTTGCATTAACAATCCGCAGCCGTCACCTGTGCGCCCATCGGCGGCGATGCCACCACGATGCTTCATGCGATCCAAGCCATGTATTGCCGTTCTTACTATTCGATGGCTTGGTTCACCGTCCATTTGGGCTATTAGTCCAAAACCACAATTATCCCGTTCGAAACTGGGGTGATATAAGCTCATACAAAAACTCCCTAAAACTTCAACTAAATACTACTCGGGGTTAATTAGTATAGATATTCACCCGAACCATCCAAATTACCGTCAGAATGATAAAAGGTCAAATCAAAAGATTGCATAAAATAACAGTCGTTTCTGCCGTTTAATACGCGACACTCATTAGGTGATGTTTACGTAAACTGTTAAATGCATCGTATAACCTTATGAAT
>SDWK01000517.1 GCA_004195335.1 Shewanella sp. | reverse complement strand
GTTGCACATGAAATAAACACACCCATCGGGATATGTTTAACCGCTGCTAGCTCACAACTCGTTCATATCAGAGAGTTAATTGTATTAATCCACAGCGAGAACGCCACTTTGGAGGAGATCAACTCTATTCTGGAAGAGTATCAGGAAAGCTGCGAATTAATCGTCAGTAATATCACCCGTGCAAGCACCCTGATTCAAAAGTTTAAAACCGTTGCCGCGCAACAAAGTTTAGAGGAAAAACGCAGTTTTAATTTAAAGCAGAGCTTGATGGACAATCATGAATCCATGAAAATTCTATTCGGTAACCAAGATGTCGAGGTTCAATTCGACATAGATCCAAAGCTTGAGGTAATAACGAACCAAAACTTATTAAAGCAGATCATCACCAACATCCTGTCTAACGCATACTCTCACGCCTTCAAACAGGTAGAAAACAGTCTCATTTTAATCAGGGCTAATTTGGAAAATGATCAACTTAACATTTCAATACAGGATAATGGTTCAGGCATATCTAAAGAGGCTTCGACTCATATTTTTGAGCCTTTTTATACGACTTCACGCAGTCAGGGCGGTACTGGGTTGGGCTTATCGGCAGCATTTAATGCAGCAACGTTATTAAAAGGAAGTATAAAACTTGAACAAAATAGTGACTTGGGTGGTGCCTCCTTCCTTATTTCTTTTCCGGTAACACTCCCGCATCATGACGACACCGACTTTCTATCTGAAACTTTCAGCTGACACTCACGCCAGCTGAAATGACCCAATCAAACTAAGCTCGATACTCTTGGCCTGTAAATCTACAGATATCGATGGATGATAAATACGACAGCCTTCGCCATAGACTCGAGGCTGATATGTTCATGTTTTTAGCTTAAGGATTAAAGTCACGGCGTCAGTAGGATGAACGAGTCCAGCTAAAGCGATACCTTCCTCCTTAGCTGGCACGTCATCTAAAGCCATCGCCACCGACTCGAGACTGAGATGTACAGGTTTTTAACTTAAGGATTAAAGTCATTACGCCAGTAGGATGAACGAGTCCAGCTAAAGCGATACCTTCCCCTTAGCTGGTACATAATTGACATCCTTTGGTAGGATATTAAGACTGGGCTTGTTGCTCGGCGGTAAGTTTACAGATGTCGATGATCACATCCACGGCCTTCTCCATAGACTCTAGGCAAATGTATTCGTGCTTGCCATGGAAATTGTGTCCGCCAGTAAAGATATTCGGGCAAGGTAATCCCATATAAGAAAGCCTCGAACCATCGGTACCGCCTCTAATGGGCTTAATCAAGGGAGTTATACCCTGATTAGTTATGGCTTTTTCAGCAATATCGATAATATGAGGATAAGGTAAGATCTGTTCCTTCATATTGAAGTAACTATCGGTTATTTCGATCTTTAAACTACCAAGAACAAGATCGGCATTGTAGCTGTTGACGCGATCCGCTAACCAAGTCTTCCTTTTTTCAAATAGTTCCAGATCGAAATCCCGAATAATATAGGTAAGCTCGGCCTCTTCGGTTTGCCCCTGCATATTTATCAGGTGGAAAAATCCATCATAATCTTTACTTCCCTCGGGCGTATCATTCAGTGGCATCTTGGCATGGAAACGAGCGGCCATGGTTTGAGCATTCACCATCACACCATAGGCTGTTCCTGGATGACAATTGTTACCTTTTGCAGTGATCACCGCTGTTGCGGCATTAAAATTTTCAAATTCAAGTTCACCCAGTTGACCGCCATCTATGGTATATGCCCACTGCGCACCGAACTCAGGCACATTAAAATGATCGGCACCTCGGCCAATCTCCTCATCGGGAGTGAAGCATAAGCGTATCTCTCCGTGTGGGATCTCCGAATGCCCTAACAGGAAGTGTAATGCCGTAATGATTTCGGATATGCCCGCCTTGTCATCCCCACCAAGCAAACTAGAACCATCGGTAGTGATCAAGGTTTTGCCCAAGTATTTGAGCATGTCAGGAAACAGCTCAGGACTCAAAAATTCATCTTCGCCCAATTTAATCTCGGTGCCATCATAGTCACTGATCAGTTGAGGAGTCACATTTGCGCCACTGAAATCCGGAGCGGTATCTAAATGTGCGATAAAACCTATACAGGGTACACCCTCGATGGTTTTAGGTACGCTCGCAGACAGGTAGCCCTTATCGGAGAGTTCAACTCTATCGAATCCTAACTCTTCGAGCTCCAGCTTTAGCAGCTTTGCAAATTCAAATTGCGATGGAGTACTAGGAGACTCAAGATTTTTACCATCAGACTGAGTATCAATCTTAATATAACGCAGGAAACGTTCTAACAGTGCTTGTCTCATAAGAAGACTACCAAAAGTAAATGTGACCAGAGTTTATCAAGTCATTTTGGGCAATCATTAGATTTTGATCAAAGTTTGGTTAATTTATCGTGTAACCAAAGATACGGAGCATTAACTGGAGTCGTCTTGATAAATGAATAGAGGCTAAATAGACGCTCAGCGATGAAAGACACATTGAAAACAGGCGACGTCATGTACTGACGACACCTGACTTTGGAACTCGCGATTGCAAGTCCGCTAATTAACGACCTAAAACGGGGGTAAGGTTCCGAGTATTGTCGACTCTACTCTATTTACTATTTAGCACTTTTTTTGCCAACCTGGTCAACACCCTACTCGCAGCAACAAAACCGAATGTGCCTGTTACTACTGTCACGGCGCCAAAGCCGGACGCACAATCCATACGCATGTTGCCATCGGCATTAGCCTTGGTATTGCACACGCTGCCATCTGCCTGCGGATAAACCAGCTGCTCGGTAGAAAAAACCGCTTCGATGCTAAATCGTCGTTGCAGATTTTTGGAGAAGTTATGCTCTCTGCGTAATAGATTTCGCACTTTTGCCAATAAAGGGTCTTGGTATGTTTTCGCCAAATCTGCAACCTGAACCTGTGTAGGGTCAACCTGACCGCCTGCACCACCGACGGTCACGATGGGAAGCTTTTGTCTCTTACACCAGGCAATCAGTGCTGCTTTGGGTTTGACTGCATCGATGCAGTCCACCACATAGTCAAGCGTGCCAGCCTGTTTCTTGCCGATGAAGTACTCACTCAGGTTTTCAGGAGTAATAAAGTCTTCCACCTGGTTGACCTTACAATCTGGGTTGATCTGCAAAATACGCTCTGCCATCACTTCCACTTTAGATTCACCTATCGTCTCTTTTAAGGCATGAATTTGACGATTAGTATTGGTCACACAGATATCATCGAGATCGATCAAGGTGATTTCACCAACCCCACTTCTCGCTAATGATTCAGCAACCCAAGTTCCTACACCACCGATACCGACAACGGCAACATGGGATTGAGCGAATTGGGCTAATGCTTGCTGACCATATAAACGGCCAATACCTGCAAATCGATTTATATATGCTTCAGAAAGCACCAGTTCTTCCAACACAAAGTCCAACGAGAATATTTAGTCATCCCAACATCTGCCATTTTGACGCTTGTAAATCACAATGGCATAGCATTTAAGCTACCGTGGCAGACGAGTAATTAAGTGAAGTAATTTTATCTCATTTCAAGCATAAAAACTAAAACAAGTTTATCTATTAAACCACTCACACACTTGTTAACCAATTTGACTAAAATTCATCTTAGCTTACCGACTGTAGTTAATACTGTTAATCAGATATTTAGACAGGTATAAACCTTTGTAAATCAATATGATTAATGTCACACAAGATCCAAGCAACGTGACGACGATCACGAAATAAAGTTCCTTATCTATGACAGACTCCGGCTAGACAATTACAGATTCAACAGGCTGGCATCGATTAAATTGCGCGGCCTTGACCAACGTAAATTTTTCAAACCTTACTTAATGCCCGACGGCAAAAATGCTGTTAAAACAACTAGCCACAGGAAGACTAAAATGAATAAAACGGTTCTGTCTGCATCAATCATATCGGCACTAGCAATTACCTCTTTCTCCGCTCTCGCTGACGGCCCACATTTCTATGGTCGTGCAGATCTTGCATTCACTAATTCTGATCTCGGTGTCGCGACACAAAACCAGAAATCGGGAACCATAATTGAAAACAACTTCTCATGGTTAGGTGTAAAAGGCACAGATAAAATCAATGAAAATTTTGAAGTGATCTACCAGATGGAATTTGGTGTCAGTAACTTCGATAATTCAGGAGACACCTTCGGGGCCCGTAACACCTATTTAGGCCTTAAGACCGTTGCTGGTACTGCACTTGTCGGTCGTAACGATACTGTTTTCAAAGCCGCTGAAGGTGGCTTCGATCTCTTCGGTAATACCAACTCAGATATCGATCTTCTTGCTGCCGGACAGTCTCGCAGCGCCGATGGTATCAGCTATTACTCACCAAAGATTGCCGACTTGGTGACATTCAACGCAACTTACCTGGTTGAAGATAACTATGTCTCCTATGATGAGACAACCAATGAGCGCATCGATGCGGGCGACATGTATGCGCTAAGTGCCACCATTGGTGACAAAGCACTGAAAGCACAAAACTACTTTGTATCAGGGGCCTATTCCGATGGAATCGATGATATCAAGGCCTATCGCGGCGTGGCACAAGTGAAACTGGGTGATGTGATCTTAGGTGGCTTCTATCAGAATAGTGAACACCAAGACGATAAGTATTCGAACCTGGAAGGCGACACTTACTTCGTCAACGCCGCTTACGTTATGGGTAACCTGAAGTTAAAAGCCATGTATGGTAACGACAACTCGGGCCTGGGTAAGTATGTGAGCAGATTCGTTGGCAATACCGATGGCGGAGCGATGGAAACGGTTTCTAATGTCGATCTACAGCAATTCAGTGTCGGTGCAGACTATCGTGTCAGCAAGAGCACCCTGCTTTACGGACACTACACTAAGTTCGATGGTGACTTGATGCTGAACAACGTCACGCAAAGCCTGAATGACGATATCATCACTGTAGGTGTGCGTTACGACTTCTGACCTTTATTGGACAAGAGCTATAATTTCTCTAATCGGAAAAAACTAGCAATCCCCCTAAGCAGTTAGTATGAATTTATATAAAAAGCGGCCATTGGTCGCTTTTTGCATAAATAACCAACAAAAAGTTCATTCAATCCTATCTAAAAAGCCACGTTCTCCTACTGTTTTCCAGAGCTAATAATTGTTCTAAATAAAATATAATGGATCACCATGACATGATCAGCCACGGTATATCCCATTGCGGCAAATAGTTAAAACCCCTAGTAGGCCGCTACACCACTAGGTTTACAATTTTAGCACTTTCTTAACAATGCCGTATCCCATTCTGTATATAATTGTTAGACCACTGAGTTATAGGTAGGTATAAAGTAAGCACTTTACCCATTAAGCTTGTTTTTTAAACTTTGAGTGCAAACTTGTGACAGAAACGCATACTGTGAATGCTAGAGAAGGCGAAAACATGATCTAGCCCACAATTTTGTTGACATAAAACTGTAAAATCCGAGCTCATGATTGTTACAAGAATGGACCCTTGTAACAAAATCAAAAACCATAAATAACCATTTATAAATGGAGAAGAACTTAGGTTCTTGGGAGCACTCAAAACATGAAAAAAACACTAATCTCTGCAACAGTGGCATCAGTACTAACTATGGCTTCATTTGGCGCGCTAGCCGAAGGCCCTAACTTCTACGGCCGTCTAGACCTGTCTGTGACTAACTCTGACAATGGCCTTACTTCTCGCGAAGGAAAAGAAGGCACTGTTCTAGAAAACAACTTCTCTCACGTAGGCGTTAAAGGTAGCGAAACTATCGCTAACAACATCGACGTGATCTACCAGATGGAATTTCAGGTTGAAAACACCTCTTCTAACAGCGATGTTTTCAAGGCTCGTAACACTTTCTTAGGTCTTAAGACTGCTGCAGGTACTGTACTTGTCGGTCGTAATGACTCTGTATTCAAGCAAGCTGAAGGCGGTATCGATTTATTCGGTAACTCTAACGCCGATATCGACCGTTTGGTAGGTGCACAATCACGTGTAGCTGATGGTATCTGGTACTACTCGCCAAAGATTGCCGATCTGGTAACGCTTAACGCAACTTACCTGATGACTGATAACGTTCAACCTGGTGTTGACGATGCTGATGATCAGTACGCATTAAGCGCAACTATCGGTGATAAGAAACTTAAGGCTCAAAACTTCTACGTTGCTGGTGCATACAACAAAGGCATCGCCGATATGGATGCTTACCGTGGTGTTGCTCAAGTTAAAGTTGCTGGCTTCAAGCTAGGCGGTCTGTTCCAAAACTCTGAAAGCATCAGTAAGCCTAACCTTGAAGGTAACACTTACTTCGTTAACGTGGCTTACAACCTAAACGGCGTTAACCTTAAAGCTGAATACGGTAAAGATGAAGCCGGTCTAGGTCTATATGCTAAGCGTTCTGGTATCCAGACTGTTGACACAACTGATGTAAATATTACATCAATCACTGTTGGTGCTGACTACAAAGTAGCTAAATCAACTATGGTATATGGCCACTACTCTATGTACGAAGGTGACTATACTACTTTAGCTGGTAAAACTGACCTAACAGATGACAATGTATTCACTGTTGGTGTACGTTACAACTTCTAATCGATGAGTCTCATGACTCTATAAACGATTTAGTTGTATTAAAAAGGCGACCTAAGGGTCGCCTTTTTTGTTTTGAAACTCAGCGAAGAGAGGCTAGAACCTAGGATCTAGCCTCTTTTCTTAAGCCTTTCTTTCAAGCCGATAGACAGATTCTGTCAACCAGGGTACTTCTTTCTTGATAAACCTCGGGTTTTCGTTGAGCACATCTTTGCTGGCCAATAGTTCAATTTCAAAATTTTTCCCCATGTTGCTCACGATCCAATCATTTGATACGGCAAAGGGAGGGCCTTTCAATGTCTCTTGGGGATAATCTAAGGTGATAAGCAGACCGATACTTTTCGGTGGAATGAGTTCAGCCAGTTTGTCTACATAATCCAGGCGCATCTCTTCGGGCCAGGCGATGAGTGCCGCTCTGTCATAGAAGGCGCCAATTGCTGGTCGCTCTTGACGGGATAAGGTCTCTGGAGAGAGGGAAAAGAGATCGCCTTGATAGATACTCACCTGCTCGGTGACAAATTTTTTCAGCTCACCTTCTGAGCTAGTCGAAAAACGTAAATTATTTTCGGTAAAAAAATGTTCGACGGCAGTTTCATTGAGCTCACAGCCAACTACTTCGTGACCAAGCTCGGCGAGAAAACAGATATCCAGAGTCTTACCGCAAAGCGGAACAAACACACTGGTATTAGCTGAGTGACTCAAGTTCAGCTGAGGCCAATATTTTATCAGTAGCGGATTAACTTCGCTTTGATGAAAGCCTATCTGCTGAGCATCCCATTTACTATGCCAAAAACTGGGTTCCATAATTTATCCTGTTCTCCTCAACACATGAATGACTAATGTCAGGCATGAATATTGGAAGTATGAGTTTTGGGATACTCTAAAGGGAACAAAACGGAGATGCAAAATTAAAGTACTTAAACCAAAAGCACTGAAGCTACTTTTATTAAACGAATGAAACGAATGAAACGATTACCCTATCGCTAATATCTTTTGTGCCTTTCTCAGCCACACGCAATTTTCACACTCGCAGTTTCTTCTCGAAAGGTGATGCGGAGTCAAACTTGAGTCAATAAAATCTACGGCGATCAATAGCTGCTGCTTGAGCTCTTTAACCGACTTTTGTTCAACAGCGACTAGCTCGTCGTTGTGATTCATCCAGATACATTCCATCCCTTGATGGCAATTGAGACACTGTTCGTCACTGGTATTGAAAAAACCTGCATGAGGGCAAAATTTCAACTCCATCGATTGAACGATACGTTTTCTCGGATAGTCGAGTAACTCTATTAACAGGGCTTTGTCTAACTCTGTCATATGCCCCTCCTCACTTTCAAGTATGTCTCTGAGACTAATAACCCAGAGGCTTATTTATGTTTATAACGATATATTAGTACCGTCTAAGAGGTTACCTGTGAATTTTTGTAACAGAATTGATATAGGTCAATATCATCACCGAAAATGTTCGATAGGCACCTTTTCATTTGACAAACATGGAGTAGATCAACCCACAGATGAAAAACTTGATAGCCTCATAATTAACCATAATAAATGTTGGCTTATTCTCAGCTTATTGATTTAATGAATCCAGTACTCAAGAAAGCGTGTATGACCTAAGATGCCAATAGCCCAACAGCCAACACCACAGCTGCAACACTTCTATATCTCTGAAGAGCAATCGATCTATCTGCTTAAGGCCGATGACGCACGCAAGCACAGGGCCTGGATACGTCTGTGTAAGCAACAACTGAGTAAGTTAGGCTATAAGGAGTTGGAACTTGTTGGCAAAGGAGCTTATGGTTTTGTATTTGCTGGCATCGACCCCCAAGGCGAGGCTCATGTTTTTAAGTTCTCACGCGTAACCCTGCCACAACACATTCAGGACAGACTTGAAGAGGAGGCGTTTATGCTGGCTCAGGTCAAGCATCCGAATGTCCCCCCAGCCATCAAGTTTGCCCATGCCGGTAAGCAAGGCATCTTAGTCATGGCAAGGGCGCCGGGTGAGGATCTCGAACAACTGTGTTTGAAACGAGGCGCACTGCCTGTTGCTATGGTAATGAATATTGCCAGACAGCTTGCCAATATATTGCAATACCTGCACCACGGTCGCCCTTTGGTACATGGTGATATAAAACCGTCCAACTTAGTCTACGACATCAAGACCCATCACCTGTCTCTTATTGACTGGGGGTCGGCGGTATTTGCCCAGCGAGATGCCCAGGGAAACCCGGTCAATGGTAATGTGATGGACCTGCTATCGAATGATCAGCAGCACACCAACGCCAGAATGGGCGATGTCTATTTTATTGGAGAAGAACAACTCAATGGGTCCCTCTCCAGTACCCGGTTCGATGAACAAGGCGTCGCTGCAACCTTGTATGCCATCGCATCGGGTCAGGCGAGTCGCTTTGGCAGCAAGGTGATCACCGCCACCAGCATAGGTTTACCCATAGAGTTAGCAAGAACCTTAGATGGCATGCTCAGTGAAAACCCGGTTCAGCGAAATAAAGCTGGGGATTATTTTCTAAAAAGTATGCTTCATAGTCACCGACTCCATCTGCCAGAAATAGATAAACCGCCTATGATCGAGGAGATACCGATATGGGAACTCAAACGCGAGCGCGATGTAGAGACGGTTATCTATAGCTCTAGAAAATCATTCTTAAAAGAACATAACACGGAAGATCCCATCGAGAAGATGGATGATCTGCAGTTAGAAAAATATTATCGCAACTTCATGGCAGGAATGGGCGATACCGAGAAAGGTTTTATCGCAGCAGTGGGTCGTATAGGTCAATACTCGATCGTGGGTGGTCTGGCCATTCACTGGCGGGAGACGGGGGTTTTTATCGACTCAAATTTGGCCCTCTATCGCACCGAGGAAAAAGCGGCATTAACTTTAGCCGTCAACAATATGGTCTCCCTCGCCAGAGGAATCAAAAGGTTCGGGGTGTTTAAGGCTTGCTTCTTCAATGCCAGAGATACCTTGCACCTTGAACGTGATGACACCACGCAGCCTTTTCTTATCGGTCCTGAGCAACAGTTACCGTTTGAAGTCGGTAGCGTACCTTCTTTGGAGGATAAATCCCGTTTGCACTCTTACTTCGAGGATGGTCGAGATCCCGACGAAAACCTTGAGCTGCCAAAAGAGATCATGACTGAACTGGCTTGGATCAATAAGATCCATCATACCGGCTGCATCATCTTCGAAGTCCTGCCTAATCATATGAAGATCCACAGCTATTTGAGATTGTTAAATCCAAGAAAACAAGCGGCATTCCGTGCCAGTCTCGATAGGATATTGAGTCACGTAGGTAAAATACAGGGGAAAGGAGTTTCAGGCTTCATGAAACTACCCTACAAAAATACCAGGAAATTCAGCCGTATAGATTGTAATGCAGAAGAGTTTTATCCAAGAAATCCGAAGAGCAAGGACCTAGGTCCTAGGTCCTAGGATCTTCTTTATCATCTATCTGATGGCTTTCAGGACGCTTGTCGCTGGGATCTTGCTTATGCTCGAAATCACCGTCGAATGTATCACCGCCTTCGGTGTTCTGATTATCACGATCAAACGATTGATGGCCAAAAGGGCTCTGGGTACCGTTGGCGCCGGGACCGAAGCCACCTTTAAAACCACCATTGGCAACGACTCTCATCTGCATTCGCTTGTAAAGAAAACCTGCAACGGGAATACGGGTCAAGGGAGTCAGTAACAACAAACCGATGCCGTCGGTAACAAAACCCGGAATAAGTAACAGCAAGCCTGCGACAGCTAGCATCATCCCTTCGACAATCTCCTGACCGGGCGCTTCACCTCGTGCAAGCTTTTGTTGCACTTGCATTAAGGTACTAATCCCTTGGCTACGAACCAAAGATACACCGACAATTGCAGTGAAAAAGACTAAACCTATGGTGGTCCAACTCCCGAACGATTCGCCGACACGGATCAGTACGTTTAGCTCAATAACCGGAACTAAGACGAAGATAACTAATAGAAAGAAAAACACACGGACCTCACAACTGTTCACTATTGAGTAAACTATTTTACTCAATCTAAAAACTATTTTTACTCTATATGAAAACTAAATGGGGCTTTTCGGGTCTATTTTCAAGTAAGCAAACCCAAGTTTACCCTATGGAGTGACTCAGTATACTTGGATAAGCTCACTATTTTAGCAATGCCTTAATGCAAGCCGATATGAAAAGACGTAAAGTAGGCTCCATAAATCACTGTAAATTAGTCATTCGTTTTATAGGTGGCTTTTTATAAATGCCTTTTGATAAGTGCCTTTTATAAATAGCTTTCTACAAGGGGTAGTCTAGCTAACTACCTCATCGAATACCTTAGAATAGTTTACTGACACAAGCTTAAGCCAGCTTTAATTTATTAAACGAGATGACAGCAGATACGATGCAAAATGAATTTCTGTTAGTGATGACAACTTGCCCCACTAAAGACTCGGCCATCAAGTTGGCTAAAGCCTTAGTCGAAGCAAAAATTGCCGCTTGTATACAAATTTCCTCCCCGATAACGTCAATTTATCGTTGGGAAGAGGAAATCTGTGAAGAGGATGAGTTTAACCTGCAGATCAAATGCACGGCACAGCACTATTCAGCCCTCGAAATGATGGTCAAGCAACTGCATCCCTACCAAGTACCTGAACTCATTGCTGTCTCCCTGACGAACGGGTTACCCGCTTATTTTGATTGGATAAAAGAAACCACAACACCATGAAAAAAACACTTACCCTAGCGCTTACATTAGTTTTTTCAACCCTACTGTTGTTATCGCCTCTGGCACACAGTGAAGGCGTGTTCAACAGCAGTAAATTTAGCTTCCTCAAAGATGAACCTAAGTTGATGCCTGTCGATGAAGCCTTCGTTTTCGACTTTCAACAACAAGGCGAACAGCTGAAAGTGAGCTGGGTCATTGCCGACGGCTACTACATGTACCGTGACAAGCTTAAATTTGAAGCTAACGGCGCAACACTGGGTGAAATCGCGCTCCCTAGCGGTAAGGTTCACAATGATGAATATTTTGGTGAGCAAGAGGTCTACTACTCCTATGTTGAGATCCCTATTGCCATCAAGGAAGCCACGGATCAAGGCACAGTGACCGTGACCTTTATGGGCTGTGCAGAAGGAACCCTGTGCTATCCGCCAACTAAAAAAAGTGCCATCCTCAGCGAAGTCGCAACCAATGATGGCCTTCTTCCTGTCGCTATGGCGGGTACTGATTCCGATACCATCAAAGGTGTGACTGCAGAAAAGAGTCAAGCACCTATCACTCAACAAGATAGCCTGAGCAATATGTTATCGGGTGACAGTTTACTCTGGACCTTAGTGATCTTCTTCGGCCTGGGAATTGGTCTTGCACTGACCCCTTGTGTTTTCCCTATGTACCCTATTCTATCCGGGATTATCGTTGGACAAGGAGAGAAGCTCTCTACGGCGAAGGCATTCAGCCTCTCTATGGTCTATGTACAAGGCATGGCGATCACCTACTCCATACTCGGTTTAGTTGTCGCATCGGCGGGGATGAAATATCAGGCGGCCTTACAACATCCGGCCGTACTCATAGTATTAGCCATACTCTTCTTCGTATTAAGTTTGTCCATGTTCGGCCTATACGAACTCAAATTACCTGCGAGTTGGCAGGAGAAGATGAATCGTTTCTCCAACAACCAGAAAGGCGGCAATGTGGTTGGCGTCTTCATTATGGGGATTATCTCAGGTCTGGTCGCCTCTCCATGTACAACCGCGCCACTTTCCGGTGCTTTGGTATACGTAGCACAAACAGGTGACCTGCTGCAGGGCTTCCTGGCCCTATATGTACTGAGTATGGGAATGGGATTACCGCTGCTCATCATAGGCACCTCCGGTGGTAAATTACTGCCAAGAGCGGGACATTGGATGGATGTCATTAAGACGGTCTTTGGCTTCCTGCTGATCGCCGTGTCCATCGTAATGATTGGCAGGATCTGGCCTGACTTCCTCTCAGATCTGCTCTGGTCTATTTGGGGGGTAGTATTGATCGGGTACCTGATGCATCAAAACAAACTCACCAAATTTAGCTGGAAGCAATCGGTTCGTGCTGTTTTATTGACCCTAATGCTCTTGGGGAGCTTCTCATACGGGCTACAATCGGTCATGACAAAACTTGGAATGCAGTCGACTAAAGTCTCTACCGAACAGATCCATGAGCATAAACGTATTAAGTCTGTCGATGATCTCAAAGTGGAAGTCGAGGCGGCTTCGGCTCAGGGTAAGGCGGTAATGCTGGATCTTTATGCCGACTGGTGCGTTGCTTGTAAGGAATTTGAAGCGGTGACCTTTAAAGATCCTGCAGTCCAGGCGCGTTTAGCTCAAATGGTCTTTCTTCAGGCCGATGTAACCAAAAATGACAGCCTGGATATAGAGCTTCTGGAGACCTACGATGTACTGGGCTTACCTACCTTATTGATGTTCGATACCACTGGTGAGCTGCGCAACGATCTACGGGTCACCGGCTTTATGAAGCCCGATGCCTTCGCACAACATTTAGACATCTTACTCAAAAAATAACACCCAGATTTCAGCACCGAAGCAGGCCTTCGATTCAACAGAATCGAAGGCCTTTATTTTGCCTGAATAGATTAACTAATCAGACACTCACGCCCCCGAACCTAGGTTAAATAATGGCCAACTTGACTCCCGCCACAACGAATCTGTGTGCTCCCTAGCGTAAAAAGTTAAGACTTCAAATCATTTTTTCTATTTTTAATATAAAGTTAAAGTAATTCTTATACAATAAGAGGTAGTTACCCTCACATCATCAGGAGAGACATGGAACCCGCCATCCTTATTACTACCTTAGCTTGTGGTATGTTAGTTAGCCGAATAGGACTACCGCCTCTTATTGGTTACCTTGTTGCGGGATTTGTACTGTTTCTATTCGGTATCGATGAATCGAGTTTACCTCTGTTAGAGCAGTTGGCTGAGCTGGGTGTCACCTTACTTCTGTTTGCCATCGGCCTTAAATTAGATATCCGAAGTTTATTCAAAGCCGAGGTCTGGGCAGGCTCCAGTCTGCACCTGATGGGCTCCATGTTGTTTTTTATCTCACTGCTCAAACTACTTGGAATGCTGGGACTGGATCAACTCTCTGGGCTCGATCTGAATCAATTAGCCCTGCTGGCCTTTGCACTCAGTTTCTCTAGTACTATTTTTGCCGTCAAAGTATTGGAAGATAAGGGTGATATGCAATCACTCTATGGCCGAGTCGCGATCGGTATATTGATCATGCAGGATATCTTTGCGGTGGCTTTTCTGACCATTTCGAAAGGAGATATCCCCTCTGTCTGGGCCTTCGGGTTATTGCTGCTACCCTTTGCCAGACCGCTTATCTATCGCGCCTTCGATCGTGTCGGTCACGGCGAACTTCTGGTGTTATTCGGTTTAGTGATGGCACTGGTTTTAGGTGCCTGGCTATTCGAGGCCGTCGGCCTTAAACCCGACTTAGGAGCCCTGATTATCGGTATTTTATTAGCGGGTCACCCAAAGTCTTCGGAGCTGGCAAAGTCACTGTTCTACTTCAAAGAACTCTTCCTGGTTGCTTTCTTCTTAACGGTTGGTCTCAATGGACTGCCGACCTTCTCAGACATAGGTTTAGCCAGCCTATTAGTGTTAGTCATTCCTATTAAGGTCGCCCTATTCCTCTACCTGTTAACTCACTTTAAACTGCGTTCCCGTACCTCGCTGATGACTTCATTTAATCTGGGAAACTACAGTGAATTCGGCTTAATTGTCGCGGCTGTTGCCACGAGTAAAGGATGGCTACCTTCACAATGGATGGTGATTTTAGCCGTGGCATTGAGTATCAGTTTTCTATTTGCCGCCCCTTTAAATGCCAACTCCAGCCGCCTATACCAGAAGCTCCAGGGCAGGCTAAAGAAACTGGAGAAATCCCCGCTGCATCCCGAGGACAGGCAGATACAGGTAGGCAATCCAAGATTCCTGATTTTGGGTATGGGTAGAATTGGTAGTGGGGCCTATGATGAGCTAAAAGCCAAATTCGACGGTGAGATATTAGGCATCGAACACAAGCAGGAGCTGGTCGATTATCACAAGCAGAAGGGACGTCATGTGGTCCAAGGCGATGCCTCCGATACTGATTTCTGGGAGAAGCTTGAGCATGCCCCGAATCTTGAGCTGGTCTTGCTGGCAATGCCACACCACATAGGTAACCAGTTTGCGGTCGAGCAACTTCAGAGATTGAACTACAAGGGTAAACTCTGTGCCATAGTCCAATACAGTGAAGATGCGCAGTCCCTTAAAGCATCTGGTGTTCATTGTGTCTACAACCTCTATGAGGCAGCGGGTGCTGGTTTTGTCGACCATGTGGTTAATGATCTTCTCCCGGACTCCCATGTGGCACGCTCTAACGCCGAAGAGATAAAAAACAAAGGTTAGCCAAAGGCCGATTGTATACATTATCCTAGCGATCGAGTATTGTATTTCCCATCCTACATAAGATGGGAAACACAATACGATGATCCCCCCTACACCCAGCAGTAACCTTACCCCGACCTTGATCAAACAAAATAGGTGGCTGAGGCGCTCGAATAAACCCGCTAACTTAGCCATCACCTTAATCGTCTGCTTGTGCAGCCTCACTTCCCAAGCGGCGGTTCGATGGCAAGATCATTCGGTATTTGAGGTCAATAAAGAAGCGCCTCACGCCAGTTTTTTCGCTTATGGCTCAATGCTGAAGGCGAGTGCTGACGATTATCGAGATAGCAAAAACTTCATGGACCTAAATGGAATATGGCAGTTTCATTATGCGCCTAACCCAGCCTCTGTCCCTATAGACTTTGCCAACAGCAGCTATGACCCTACTAACTGGGGCAGCATTCAGGTTCCCGGTAACTGGGAAACTCAGGGTTACGGTCATGCCATCTACCTCGATGAGCGTTACCCCTTCACCACCAGCTGGCCCGATGCCCCCGAAGATCATAACCCGACGGGCAGTTATCGACGCGAATTCACCCTGCCGGAAAAATGGCAAGGCAAACAGGTTTTCTTCCATGTGGGCGCAGCAAGATCCTCTCTGACCCTATTGGTTAACGGTAGAGAGGTAGGCTACAGCCAAGGGGCTAAGACACCAGCCGAATTCAATATCACTCAGTACCTAAAGCCTGGGAAAAATCGGCTTTCGATGAAGATCATTCGCTGGAGTGATGCCAGTTACCTTGAAAGCCAGGATATGCTGCGCATGAGTGGCATCGAACGGGATGTCTACCTCTTCGCCACGCCTCAACAGAGGATCCGTGACATCGATGCCGATTATCGACTCAATAACAGATTAGATAGAGCCGACTTGGCATTAAACCTTAAGCTAAAAAACCATCAAACTGCAGCACCTGTCTCGGTAGGCTATCAACTATTTTCACCCTATGGCGAGCTTGAGGCAAGCGGCAGCCAGCAGCTGATATTGAAGGATGAAAGCCACATTTCGTTCAATGCCAAGCTAGCGGCCCCCTTGCTATGGAGCGCCGAAACACCCAATCGCTACCAGCTTATCGTGAGTATCGAAGATGACTCGGGGCAGTTATTGCAGGCCAGCAGCCAACATATCGGTTTTCGTCACATAGAGATTAAAGCGGGACAATTACTGGTCAATAAGCGAGCCATCACTATTCGAGGTGTCGACCGCCATGAAACTGACCCACTGACTGGTCATGTCGTCAGCCGCGAGAGCATGGAACAAGATATCCGTTTGATGAAGCAAAACAACATCAATGCCGTGCGCTCATCTCACTATCCTAACGATCCATACTGGCTTCAACTGACCGATAAATACGGCATGTACGTTATTGATGAAGCCAATATCGAGTCTCATCCGCTGGCCATCGATGAAAAGACCCAACTCGGAAACGAGATGAGTTGGTATCCGGCTCATCATGCCCGCGTCGAACGTATGCTGGAGCGCGATAAAAACCATCCATCGGTTATCATCTGGTCTCTGGGTAACGAGGCTGGCGAAGGAAAACTGTTTGAACAACTCTATCGTTGGGTTAAACAGCGTGATCCCAGTCGTCCGGTTCAATATGAACCCGCTGGCATGGGCGCCTATACCGACATTGTCGCCCCTATGTATCCTTCGATTGAACGGATAGAAACGTACGCCAAAGAACATACCGACAGGCCACTGATCATGATTGAATATGCCCACGCCATGGGCAATTCGGTAGGTAACCTTCAGGACTACTGGGATGTCATAGAAAGGTATCCGAATCTGCAGGGCGGCTTTATCTGGGACTGGGCGGATCAATCGCTAAAGTTCACCAACGACAAGGGAGAAGACTATTGGGCTTATGGAAAGGATTACCATCCCGATATGCCCACAGACGGTAATTTTCTCAACAATGGTTTAGTCGATCCGGACCGAAATCCGCACCCTCACCTGAGTGAAGTGAAGAAGGTCTATCAAGCCATCGGGTTCGATAATTTCAAATTCGATGACAAGAATGCCAATATCAGGCTAACCAACAAGTATGACTTTCAAAGCAACCGCGGACTGACACTAAGCTGGTTGCTGCAAAAAGATGGGATAAGCATCGAAAGTGGCCAGCAACCTATGCCAGAAATTGCAGCAGGCGAAGCGCAATCTGCCACTATCAAGCTAACAAGCACGCCAGCGCTTACCTTCGATAACCGATATGAATATCGACTGCGACTTTCGGTTTCACTTACCGCGCCACAGCCTCTGTTGCCAACCGGACATGAGTTAGCCTTTGCTCAATTCTTGCTGCAAGAAGCCAGTCCAATCGTCACTGAAGTGAGCACAGCAACCAGCTTAAATGAAACCGACATTCTATGGCAACTGAGTCATGGGGAGTATCAATATTCACTCTCCAAAAGCTCTGGCTGGTTAACTGAGATCATGATTAATAATGAGCCCAGAATTACAGCTCCATTAATGGCCAATTTCTGGCGAGCCCCCACCGATAACGATCTGGGAAACGGGATGCCTGAATGGGCTGGTGTATGGCAAGATGCCGCGGTTCAACTCACCCTTGAGTCCATAGAATCGATTGAGGCATACGGCTTAATTGTGACCCACCTTCACCCCAAATTAGGTTTTAGTTTAGTGACACAATACCGTGTCAATAAGCGTGGCGAGCTCATGATTCAGTCCCGATTTAATCCAGGCAAGAACCCTCTTCCTGATCTGCCAAAATTTGGCTTTACCACCCGTCTACCCTTCGAACTGCGTTACCTGAGTTATTACGGACGCGGCCCCGAAGAGACCTATGCAGACAGAGCTTCAGGAAATCCGTTAGCTTGGTATCAACTGCCGATAGAGAAATTATTTCATCGTTATTCACGTCCCCAGGAGACCGGACAACGAACTGAAGTCAGATATGCGGTCGTCACGAACCATTTGGGCGTCGGACTGATGGCCGTAGCTGCAAACGAGATGCAAACCAGTCTGTGGCCCTTTAGTCTGAATGATATCGACTTCAGGGCGGGTGATGCGCAGGGCTCAGCATCGGGGTTAGTGCCCGTGACACAAAACCACGGTGGTGAGATCCCGCTCCGTGATTTTGTCACCTGGAATATAGATCTGAAACAGATGGGAGTCGGCGGCGATACCTCATGGGGCCGCCCTGTACATGACAAATACAGAATTAAGGCGGAAAAGATGCAATTCGAGTTTCGGCTCGTCCCCGTAACAGCGCAGAGCCAACTACAACAACTGGCCCGAGAGTAGCCCAGGTAGGTTAAATAACTGACATTCAGCAGTGTGCCGTCGCTGATAATAAGAATAGAAAGATAAGGAATCAAGATGGAACAGATAGTTCAGCTCGCCATATTTTTTGGCTTAACGACCACGGTGGGGTTAATCACCTACCTTAAGTGTCGCAATATCAAACGGGATAGCAGCGACAGTAAAGATTATTTCCTTGCCGGTGGTGGCTTAAGCTGGGTCGTGGTTGCCGGCTCTCTGATGATGACGAACATCAGCGCCGAGCAGATTGTCGGGATGAACGGTGCTCAAGCTTTACTCGTCGCCTGGTGGGAGATCGCGGCCGCAGTGGGATTGATAATCCTGGCCAAATGGCTCATCCCAATCTATTACAAATATAACTGCACCACGACCACCGAACTACTTGAGCATAAATACAATGACAAAGGCATTCGGGCCATGGTGTCGGTGCTCTTTATGTTGGGCTACGCATTCATATTACTGCCAGTGGTCCTGTATACCGGCTCGCTGTTTATGAAGTCTATGTTTGGCTTACAGATATCAGTCACTCTACTGGCAATTATTTTCGCCATTGTCGGGGCAATTTATGCCATCTTCGGTGGTCTTAGGGCGATCGCGATCTCCGATAGTTTAAATGGGGTTGGGCTTATCTTGATGGGCATTGTCGTTTCATTTCTCGCCATGAACGCCGTTAATTGGGATCTATCTGGGGTGCCTATAGAGCGCATCACCATGATTGGCGATGATCAGTCTGATATTCCCTGGCATACGCTATTAACCGGCATGATTTTCATTCAGATATTCTACTGGGGAACCAACATGGTGATCACCCAGAGAGCACTGGCAGCAAAGTCGGTGAAGGAGGCGCAGAAAGGCCTATATGCCGCGGTGATAATGAAGCTTATCGTTCCCATCATTGTGGTACTGCCCGGCATCGTGGCCTTCAAGCTATATGGAGATGTTGGCGATGTGGCCTATGGCCGATTGGTGGGTGACATTCTGCCGCCTTGGTTATCCGGTGCCTTCGCTGCCGTGATTGCCGGTGCCGTATTGAGTTCATTTAACTCCTGTTTGAACTCGGCTGCCGCACTGTATACCTGCGATATACACCAAAACTATGTTAACCCCAATGCTGATGTTCGTAAGATTGGTACTCGGGTCGCGCTGGTTTTTACTCTGATATCGGTGGGACTGGTGCCAATTTTCGCCCAATCTGAGAGTATTATCTCTTTACTGCAGCAGCTTAATGGTCTGTATTCTATGCCGGTGCTGGCGGCATTTATCTGCGCTCTGGTCTTCAAGAATGTCCATGCCAATGCCATCAAGCTAGGCATTATTTTCGGTGTGCTGATCTATGCCATCTTTACCTTCATATGGAGCCCATTCCACTTCATTCATATGATGGCAATAACACTCGCTGCCACCATTGCAGTCACCTTGTTATTGAGCAAGTTTGTCTTTGCCGCTCGAACAGAAGCCCCCTTGGTCGTTACCGAGAGCTAGCCGATTAAAAAACAGAGCGTTCGACTTCTCGTTCGCTCTACATTGTTTCATTTATTATCAAGATCAGGAAATCAAGCCTAATCCCTGATACAAAGATAAAAAAATAGTTTAACTCTGTAAAAACTCAGTTACAGGCTGAGTTAAGTCGTGATATAACGA
>SDWK01000238.1 GCA_004195335.1 Shewanella sp. | reverse complement strand
ACTGAAGATATGGTATTACTTATGCTCAACGGCCAAGTAGTTTATCAGATCGATAAGTTCACCCAGAGTACGGACCTGTCCCATATTGACGGCGTATTTATCGTTGACGATAAATGCCGGAACACTTTGAACGTTAAACTCTCTTTGCTGGACGCGCCACAAGTCAATTTTGTCGTTCACGGCTTTGCTGTCGGCGATAGCATCATATTTATTGATATCGAAACCATTATTGGCAAAGACCTTCTTGATATCATCTCGATTGTTCAACTCAGGCTTCTCATGAGCACTATGGTCGTGATCATTGCTATGACCATTGGAACCTTCATCACCCTGAATGGCGGCGAACATAGCATGAGTCATCTTGTCACCCGCATCCAGCTCCTGAATGACAGCTAATGAACGCATGACTTCGGTACCAATTTCGCTATTCATAAAGTCAACGTGCTTGCTATCGAACTTCACTTTTTTATTCAGGTTAGCTTTGATGTCGCCCAGATACTGGGTTTCCATGTTGAAGCAGTTATGGCAATAAAAAGAGTAAAACTCAGTAAGCTTAGGTTGGGCACTCGGTGCTTTATCAGAAATTTGAGTAAAATGCTCACCTTCAACAAACTGTGCGGCAAAGCTGCTCAATGGTGCAACGGCTAATGTTAATGCTAGTGCAATATGTTTAATCAATCTTTTGTCCTCAAAAGTGACCCGCGGCTCGATCAAATATCGCAAGAGCCTGCAAAGGTGTCTGAAAAATTCAGCTAAATTTAGCATAGAAGCTTAAGCTTAATTATGACTGAATTTTGAGTAGGAAACAGACCTACTAATGTGACTTAGGTTGGGGTTTGAGGGAGATTTTAATATTTCTCTCTTAAAGTTTGCCAGGCTTCACACACTTTGCGAAATTGAGCCGCATTGCCATCGGGGCGGTCAGGGTGCCACTTTAGTGCAAGTTTACGCCATTGGCGACGCACCTCTTTGTCTGTGGCATTCATATCCAGTTCGAATACGGACAGCGCTTGACTCTTATGCATCAAGTTTGGATTAGTGCCGATATAATCTTCATATCGATTCCAGAAGGACTCGAGCATCTCTTGTATGATATTGGGACAGGTATCGTAGTGAATCCAATTAAGGTAATACTCTCTTAATGCATCATCTTCTCTGAGGCTGGAATCTAAGTTTCTGGGGATGATTCGAAATATTTGAATCTCCATCGCTTTTACCTGAAGCCAGTGTTGTGGCAATAGCATGGCCTGGAGTTCAAACAGGCCGTTCATCAACAGAAAGTTGCGCTTGAAGAGGGCCTTTTGTTGATCCTCATCGAGATCTTGCAGCAAGCCTTTATTTTGTAATTCGGCAGCCAGGTGATGGACTTTCCAGCTTTTATTGGAAGTCTGTAATAAGCCGAGCAGTGGCCAGATAAGCGGGTTATCGCCTTTGATTACAGAGATGTCGGCTACTGATTTTGAATCAGATAGCGCCGGAAGTGTCGTTGCATTTTTGGCAAAAAGCATACTCAGAATCCATCCTCAACTGGCTATCACTCTTATTGAATAAACAGACTATGACACAGAGAATGAAGAATACAAGAGGGCTTGAGTGATTGCCCTTACAGATAACGCTAGCTCCCAGCAGTAGGTTTTTGAGCGCCAGGTATACCTGTTTTTCCATCCATTGTTGAACATCCATAAGCACTTTTGTACACAGAACTAAAACATGTGATGCATTGAGCCGTTTCTGAGTGTTGACTGTTTTTTAATGCCGATGGGTTCAGTCCCTAAGATCCCTATCGTCGCAACATTCTAACCTTAACTAAGTAGCTAATTGAAGCTAATAGCTATTCCTTATTTAAAGGGACTAATCTCGGTCGAATCAGGCTTAGGCGGGGATAAAACTCAAACAATTATCATTTGATTTTTTCTCTTTTGGAACTAGGCTCAATGAAGAAGGCTTTTCCATCGTTTCGATACGAGTCGATAGATTTTAATCTGCTGTGGAGGACGGGTAATTATCATGGTTAACTCATGTTTATATTTTTATCGCTTGTTGGTTGGCGTTAAGGAGACGAGGGTGAATCCAATCTTTACCGCCAAAAAGAGTGCATCGACTACTGAAAGGCTACAGTGCCTTAACCATGTCCATATCTAACCCCTACACGCGTTATATCATCTTATTC
>SDWK01000237.1 GCA_004195335.1 Shewanella sp. | reverse complement strand
CACTATATCTTAACATGGGTGGCGTATTTGGTGACCGTATGATGAGAGTAATCGGCAAAGTAACGCTTTAAATCATCGGTGGAGAGGTTGTCGGGGGAAAATCACTCGTAACAGTTGGCTCGGTTCCGTTTCGCTTCAAATTATAGCCAACAATTACTCATCGCTTAATATGGCGTTGAAAGTTGATAGCGCGATCGAGAGTATAAATGATGAAGGATTATGATCCATCTAAACAAATCAGCTCTGATGAATGGCTTGAATTAGAAGAATTTGAGCGAATTAGCTTAGTTCGTACTTTTCATGAAAAACTCGATGATGGTTTATCAGAAGATGCTTTAGAGATGCATACGATGTTTCATGTAATCGTGGAAAATCAATTAGCTGAGAAAGTAGAGTTTATTCCTGAGACAATTGCCAAGCTAACAAGGCAAGGCTTAGATCGACATGAGATAATTCACGCAATCGCAGCTATTGTATCAGAAGATATATTGGATCTATGGAAAGGTAATAAGAAAGCGTTTTCACCAAAACAATACCGCAGAAAACTAGAAAAGATCACCGCTAAAAGGTGGAGTAAAGGCCAATATTAATGTCTGCGCCCCCACAAGCTGAAAGCCGACCACTGGTAACTGTACCTTTTGTGCAAAATACTAATAGGCCATATATGACTTTGTTCACATCTAGTTGTCTATTTTTTTATTACCCTAAAAAACGATGTGTCAAAGATGAAGTCACCAAAGAAGATGTTGAACAAATCAAAAGAGATATCATGTGATGAAAGATGTGATAGGTACTCAAAAATCTAATTTAGCCAAACAGGAGAGTCACTGGGAAACTACTCTCTCAAGTAAGCCGGATATGTTTGGTGAACAACAGAGCGCTTCCGCTTCAATCGCGGCTGATGTATTTAAGAAAGAGGGAGTGAGTGACATTCTAGAGCTTGGAGGTGGCCAAGGTCGAGATACCATGTTCTTTGCTAAAAATGGCTTTCAGGTTCAAGTGATAGATTATTCATCGTCGGGAGTTGTAGACATCAAAGAAAAAGCAGAAATACGAGGGCTTTCTCAGCTCATCACTGCTAAATGTCACGATATCAGAAACCCATTACCTTTCGAAAATGATTCATTCGATGCCTGTTATTCTCATATGCTTTATTGTATGGCGCTCACCACTGGTGAGCTTGAGTTCCTATCAAAGGAAATCAGAAGAGTACTGAAGCCAGGCGGACTAAACATTTATACAGTCAGACACACAGGGGATGCTGATTTTGCTATCGGAACCCATCATGGAGAGGATATGTATCAAGCTGGGGGCTTTATAGTGCACTTTTTCTCAGAAGATAAGGTGAGACATTTAGCTGAAGGCTATAAAATAGTTGAAATTGATGAGTTTGAGGAAGGTTTGCTTCCGAGAAAGCTATTTCGGGTAACCTTAAAAAAGGAATGAAAATAGCACCTAACAAGCCTTTGTTCAAAATCTGCTTAGCGGATACTCATAAACTCGAATCGAAGATGCCGTTCTCACATCTGAGCCATAGGGATATGAGAACGCTATTATAAAAACACGATATAGACTCAAGCGAAGCTTGATTTATGCCTTGCTAAACGAGGCGTCGCGGTAAAACTAACTCGCAACTCGCAACTCGCAACTCGCAACTCGCAACTCAAGCCTACTCAGTCACCATCTTCCTAATCTCTTTAGCAAGCTCTTCGTCGCTAAGATCTGATGACGGTGGGATGCTGATGCCTTTCTGGGAAGCGGGGCGCAGGGCGAGTTCATCCATCCAGCGCTGCAGGTGGGTTAAGCCTGTTATATCGACGCCGCTCCATTCATAGATTCTCACCCAGGGCCAGGTAGACATATCGGCGATGGTGTATTCCTCGCCTGCTAAAAAGCGGTTGTCGGCGAGTTGGTTATTCATCACCTCGAACAGTCGACGGCTCTCATGTTGATAACGCTCGATGGCTGCGGGTATTTTTTCCGGGAAGTAGCGGTAAAACACATTGGCTTGTCCCATCATGGGGCCGACGCCGCCCATCTGAAACATCAGCCATTGGATCACTTGCGAGCGTTTTTTAGGATTGGCAGGTAAAAATTTGCCCGTTTTTTCTGCGAGATAAAGCAAGATGGCACCAGATTCGAAGACGGCAAAATCATCGTTATCTCTGTC
>SDWK01000319.1 GCA_004195335.1 Shewanella sp. | reverse complement strand
GTCATCTCGCGAATATAATTAAAAACTATCGTTAAATTTCAAAGGGAATTGAGGTGGCTAGATTCAAGGTTAGATTGTTATCTCATTAATACAAATTGAAAATATCGTTGAATTTTAAAGGAAATAAAATGGATCAGATTCAAGGTATAGGATCAACATTGGGCGGAAGCTTTGTGTTTTTTATCGCAGGTGCGATTTTACTGGGTATGTTAGTGATAGGACTTATTTTTGCTAAGTTGTATCGACGCGCATCTAAAGAGACGGCGTTTGTCAGAACCGGTTTTGGCGGTGAGAAGATAGTTAAAGATGGCGGCGCCATCGTGCTGCCTGTGTTGCATGAAACCATCTCAGTGAACATGAATACCCTGCGCATCGAAGTGGTGAAGATGCAGAAAGATGCGCTTATCACCAAAGACAGGATGCGCGTCGATGTCAGAGCCGACTTTTATCTCAGAGTAGCACCGAGTGCCGAAGGGATCTCGATGGCGGCACAGACGTTAGGTACGCGAACCACGCGTGTCGAAGAAGTTAAAAAGTTGATGGAATCTAAGTTTGTCGATGTGCTTCGTGCCGTAGCTGCCGAAATGACCATGATCGAGATGCATGAGCAACGTTCGGATTTCGTGCAACGAGTGCAAAACAATGTGGCCAATGATCTGGAGAAGAATGGCTTAGAACTCGAGTCGGTATCACTGACTGGTTTCGATCAAACAGAATTGGAATACTTCAATGAAAATAATGCCTTCGATGCTGAAGGCCGCGCGCGTCTGGCTAAAATCATCGAAGAGAAGCGTAAAGAGACCAACGATATTGAGCAAGATAACCGCATCAAGATTGAGTTGCGTAACTTAGAGGCCGAAAAAGAGTCGTTGGCGATTGAGCAAGCTGAACAGGAAGCACGATTAATTCAGCAACAGGCACTCGATTTTAAACGTGCCGAGCAAAAAGCTGAGATTTTAAAGCAGCAAGCGCAGAAGACTCAAGAGGAGCGCGAAGCAGAGATTGCCAAAGAGCGAGCAATTGAAACCGCGGAAATTGAGAAAACCAAAGATATCGAGACCCGTGAAATTGATAAGCGCAATGCGATTGAGCAATCTCGAATTAAGCAGCAAAGAGACATAGAAGTTGCTGAGCAAGATAAACAGATTGCCGTTGCGAAAAAATCAGAGGAAGAGTCTGCAGCACGGGCAAAAGCTGCAGAAGCGGAGAAGCTAAAAGTAGAGAAAGAGGAAGCGGTTGCCACTACTCGTCAAGTTGCCATAGCCAATCGTAGTAAAGAGATTGAAGTGATCGATGCCCGTAAGGAAGCCGAGCGTGAAGCGGTCGGCGTTACGGTTAAGGCTGAAGCTGAGAAGCGCGCCGCAGAAGACAGATCCAGTGCGATACTTATCGAAGCTAAAGCATCTGCAGATGCGAAAATGTTGCAAGCAGCAGCCGATGAGAAAGTCTATGCCGTCGACGCTGCTGGTAAGCAAGCCTTGTACGAAGCTGAAAATGTGCTGAGTAACGAACAGATTGAGTTACGACGTGCTCTGGCTACGATAGCGGCATTACCTGAGGTGATTAAGCAGTCGGTTAAGCCACTGGAAAATATTGAAGGGATTAAGATTTTGCAAGGTTATGGCCCCGGCGGTTTTTCCAACGGTGCTAGCCATGAAGCGAGCACTGCTCAAGGAGGCATTGCAGAGCAAGTGACCACCGCCGCGCTTAACTATCGTGCTAACGCGCCTGTTGTCGATGCCATGTTACGTGAATTAGGCTTGGTCGATTCCGATAAGGGAGGACTTAATGATTTGTTAAGTGGTCACAATTCGCTGGTATCGGATGCCGCTACGGATAAACTCAACGGCGATGGGCTGCAGACAGAAATATCTGAGCCGGGCTTGAATTGATTTAGCCTCATTTAAAAAAAGCGCCTAAGGCGCTTTTTTTATGGATGAAACTTATCTCAGCGTAGGGGCTGCTTAGTCAAGTAACAGGGCCAGTGCCGGCTGCTCATTATTTGGAAAAATTTGATAGGCCTTATGATGTTTGATTAAGCTGGCTTTCTTATTTCCCTGACTGAGAAGAATCTCATGCTTCGCCGCCACTTGTGCTAGCTCTTGTTCGTTAGCTCGTACATAAAGGGTGATAGGCTTAACGACATTATTGTCCTTGATATGCCCCTCATACTGCTTGATTGAAATCACCAGACTATATTCGCCGTGACTGTCGAGTTTGAGTTTAGTGCTGACTTCGGCATCGAGGATCACGATCCAGTCTTTGGCCTTTAGCTCACTCAAAAAGCGTTCGAGAGACAGACCAAGTTGCTGATTGCTCATCGCCGCCCGGTACTGATTATCTATGCGGGTTAACAGAGAGGTAAGCTGTGCGCCAGCACCTAAACTTCTGCCATCTCTGATCCATTGGGTTAAGTCTTTTGCTATCAACTTGGAGAATCGGCGCTCTTTTAACGCGGTCGCCATCCAGCTACAAAGGAAGTGACTCTCGGCTGCGGGCGTTTTGATGATATTCGCTTTCGATGCGCGCTCTTCAAGGGCGGCTAGGCCTGCTTGAGCAAATTCAAAGATGGCTTGATTATAACTTGTCATATTTGTTCTCGGTATCGTTTAGAAAAAATCACCGTCAAGCGGTGATTTTTAGATAAATAGTGGTCACCAATAAAAGCCAGATTATTTGATTCTCTTGACCTTGGCCGGCGCCTTGTTCGATGAGTTTTTAACTTTAACTCTACGACTGCCCAGATTCTTCTCTGCAATCATCTGTGCGCCAGTGTTATCATCTCTTTGCTGTTTCTTAGCAAAACTACGGCGCTTCTGAATTTGCTTGATAAGCAGCTCACGGCTGCCTACTTCATAGCCCGGGACTGTGATGCGGCGAAGCTGGTTGCCGATCAACTTTTCGATATCGGCTAAGGTACGCTCCTCTTCACGACTCACCAGTGATATTGCCACCCCTGATTTACCGGCACGACCGGTACGGCCAATACGGTGTACGTAATCTTCGGCTAAGAAAGGCAGATCGTAGTTAACGACGTACTCAAGACCTTGAATATCTAGGCCGCGAGCTGCCACTTCGGTGGCGACCAAGGCGCGTACCTTGCCCTCTTTAAATTCACGTAAAGCACGGCGACGATTACCCTGAGCCTTCTCGCCATGTACGACAGCCGATGTGATGCCATCGAGGTTTAACTCTTTTACCAGCTTATCTGCGGCGTCGCGTGTCGCGGTAAAGACCAGCACCTGTTGCCAGTTTTTCTTGCCGATAAGTTCAGATAGCAGCTCTCGCTTACGACGCTGCTCTACCGGATACACCACCTGACTCACTGTATCAGCGGTGCTGTTTTGGTTATCAACACTGATAAGTTTTGGCTTGACCAACATATCGTTGGCAAGTTTCTTCACTGCGCTTGAGAAGGTGGCAGAGAAGAGTAAGTTTTGACGATTCTTATTGACGGCTTGAAGTATCTTCTGGATGTCGGCGATAAAGCCCATATCCAACATACGGTCCGCTTCGTCTAATACCATAAAGTCAACATTAGACAGGTTCAAGTTACATGCCTGAAGGTGCTCGAGTAAACGTCCTGGTGTGGCAACTATGATGTCTGCACCACGTTTGAGCTTTTGTGCCTGAGTCTCGAGTTTTACACCACCATAGATAGTTAATACCGTGACCTCCATGTATTTACTGTAATCATTGATATTGTCGGCTATTTGACTGGCAAGTTCACGGGTCGGCGTCAGGATCAGTGCACGGGTATTGGAACGCTGAGTTTCTGTTGGCGTGTCGAGCATCTTCTGCAAAATAGGCAGAGCAAAGGCGGCAGTTTTACCTGTGCCCGTTTGTGCACTGGCTAAAACGTCCTGACCTCTGCGAATCGCAGGAATGGCTTCTTGTTGAACTGGCGTCATTTTCTGATAACCACATTCTGAGATAGCACGTAAAATCTCGGGAGCAAAACTAAAAGATTCAAATCTCATCTTGGGTTTCCTGTATTAAACCAATTCAAATGCCCTGCGAAGTTGCAGGCCAATGTCACCATAAACAATCACCGTCAATAATTGACGGCGGCGGAATATAGCAAATTTGCGCCGATTTTAACAGCAAATACTATCAGGTAAGTTCAGGTATTGTTTAATTCTGCTTTGTATTAACCGAATTGCCTCGGGTTGTGATTGTTTAAAGGTGCAAGCAGTTTGACAGTTTTGGCTTGTGAACTACCCTTTATGTCTAATGCATGGAGGCAATATGACACGAATACTGTGTTTTAAAATGGAAACGTCCGATTATCTCACCTATTTTCACTCCCTTTCTCACTTACTCTCTCCTATTTTTATGAGGGGATCAATATGACGATTAATGTTCTGATCATCGACGATTCCCTAAGTTCTTGTCGTGTGTTGAGTAAACACTTTAGTCAGTTGAACGTGGATCGCGTCGAGTACTGTAGCGATGGCCAGACGGCGTTACGGACGCTGACCAAATATAAAGATGATTATCAGGTGATCGTGGTCGATCTTCATATGCCTAAAATGGATGGAATCGAGCTGTTAATCAGGCTCAGCAAGATAGGGTTTAGGGGCGGGGTGATCATCGCATCAGCTATGGAAAGCCGGATAATTGAAGCTGCCTCTCAGGTCGTGGTGAATTCCAGATTAAGACTGTTAGGCGCACTGATGAAACCCGTCTGCGCCTCCCAGTTGAAGATATGTATAGAGCGCTTATTAATGATGGATACTGCTCTCGCGCCTAAGAAGCCCATGATGACGGTGACAGAGTTACAGGAAGCGATTAATTGCGACAAAATCATTCCTTATTATCAGGCTCAGATGGATGTTAAAACAGGAGAAATAAAAGGCTTCGAGGTGTTATGCCGCATTCAGCAGGGAGAACAGTTGCAACTGATCTCACCGAGCCGTTTTATCGATCTGGCCGAAGCGCACAACTTACTCAATACCTTAACCGATAAGCTCATCATCAGGGCGATGGATGAGTGGAAAGCGATAAGCCGGATGAGCTCCTGTGTTGATAGCTGCATTTCGATAAACCTCACCCCGAATCAATTAGCACAGCCAAACTGGCCAAACCGGTTGATGCGCTATTGTGAAGACAATCAACTCGAACCCTCTAAGGTGACCATAGAGATAACAGAAAATCAGGTGCTCGATAAACAGAGTCAGCATTCGAGTATTAGCCGGTTGAGGATGCATGCTTTTGGCGTGGCTATCGATGATTTCGGGACGGGTTATACCAACCTGTCTCAGTTGTGTAAGTTGCCGATTAGTGAAGTTAAACTCGACATGAGCCTAGTTAAGGGCATTCACTTAGATCCGCTGGCGCAGACTATTTTGAAATCTCTGCAGGATATCAGCCAAGGCTTAGGGGTGGATCTGGTTGCCGAAGGTGTCGAGGATATTCGGGATCTTAATTATCTTAAACAGATCGATGATTTGCGCCTGCAAGGTTATTTAATCTGTCGACCAAAACCCTTTAGTGAGATCATGCGCTGGTTGAAGGCGCACGAGAAAGTGGGTTGCGGACAGGTTTAGCTATCCTGAAGTGCCTTAATCGGTCCTGATACCCGTTGCTTAGTCCTACTCACGGGATATCTACCGGCTTACAGGGCAGGCAACAAACAGGACGAAGGGCCTTATCATTGCCCATCGCCTTGTCTTCACTTTACTTCAGATGCTTCTGTTACTAGATAGTCTTAGTGGCGTTTGTCAGCCAGACTAACTCTTCACCCTGCATTAATGGCGATAGGGTATCGAAAACCAATCTATGATAATCATTAAACCAGTTGACCTCGGCATCACTCAATAATGTTTTATCTATAAGGCGTGAATCCATGGGGATCATAGTCAGTGCTTCGAACTCGAATATTTCACGTTCGGCGTTTGCCAGAGCGGCACAGGGACGTACCGTCACTAAGTTTTCCAGGCGTATGCCAAACTCATCGGCGCGGTAATAGCCAGGTTCATTTGAGATAACCATGCCGGGAAGCAGGGCAACATCATTACTGTTTTTGGCTACACGCTGTGGTCCTTCATGGACACTTAGGAAGTGACCGACTCCGTGTCCTGTGCCATGGTCGTAATCGAAGCCATGTTGCCAAAGGTACTGTCTGGCGAAGGCATCGAGTTGCTGCCCCGTGGTCCCTCTGGGGAAACGTGCCTGATCTAAGGCGATATGCCCCTTAAGTACTAAGGTGACCATCTTCTTGTGTTCATCACTGACCTGGCCAATGGCTAATGTGCGGGTGACGTCGGTCGTACCGTCGAGGTATTGCGCACCGGAGTCGACCAGATAGAGACTGTTGTTAGTCATGGTCGCCGGGGTGCCATTGTTATGGTTGTAATGGCACATTGCAGCATTGCCACCTACCGCAGAGATGGTGTCGAAACTCGGCTCACGATAGAGCTCATCTTCGAGGCGGAATGTCTCTAATTTATCCGATAAGACGCCTTCATCATAGAAGTTGCTAGCTGACACCTCTTTATCTAACCAGGCGAGGAAGCGACTGACCGCGACGCCATCGCGAATATGACAGGCGCGGATCCCGGCAAGTTCTGATTCATTTTTCTGCGCCTTTGGCAGTGATACTGGATCGAAGCCGGCAATTAATGTCGCGCCCGCCTGCTCGGCTGTCAGTTGTGACCAGGCATTAGCCGAATTAGGGTCGGCCAGCAGCCTGGTTTCTGCTAACTTATTGAGGGCCGATTTCAATTCAGTCTCGTCGCAGAAGGTAACTCCTTCTCCCACATGTTCATTGATGCCAGCGGGTAATTTTTTAATGTCGGTAAAGAGCACCATGTTGCCATTGGCGTGTAGCAGCGCCGTGCCTAATACGATCGGCAGACAGGGAACGTCACTGCCACGAATATTCAGTAGCCAGCAGAAGGAGTCGAGTGAAGTGATAAGCGCCGTATCTGCGCCCGCTTTGGCGACGGCAGCACCGATCTCCAGACGTTTTTGTAAGCTGGTCTTGCCCGCACTCTTAGCGTCAAAGAGTACGACGGGTGCGCTTGAGGCTGCGGGTCGGTCTTGCCAATGAAGATCGATCGGGTTTTCATCGACAGAGACTAAGCTTATCTGCGCTTTCGCCAATGTGTTTACGGCACGCTTTTGCCAGCTAAGAGGATGGAGACGGGGGTCGTAACCCACGCGCGCATCGCGCTCTAAGGTCTCTGTCAGCCACTCAATTTGTGGCGTGTCAGTGAGGCTCAGATATTCAAATAGCGCGCCATCCACCTGCTGTTTGACTTGAACCGTGTATCGACCATCGACAAAAATCACCGCACTCTCTTTAAGTACGATCACCATACCCGCAGAGCCAGTGAAATGACTGACCCACAACATGCGCTCATTGCGCTCGGGGACATATTCTCCCAAGTATTCGTCGGCACGGGGAATGATAAAGGCATCGAGGTTGGCTTTGGCCATCTCGATGCGAACGGCGTCCAGACGAGCGGCAATTGTTTGTGTCATACATACTCCAGTTGTCACTGACCGTTTTTCGAGGAATGCATTGTCAGTATTTATTGTAATAGGGTGATTTGCCGCCGATTATCGCAGCTCAATGGAACAGAGGGAAGCTATACCAGTTTTATTAAATATGTTGTCAATTCAGAGCCTCTCAGACTTTTCAATTCAAGGCGCATTGATGAAAGAATGGTTATTCCCTTGTAAGTCAATGCAATGCAGAAGTGGAATGTCTGAGAGCCTCCCGAAGGGCTACTGATGTTTAAGGCAAAGGGTAAAGCCCTGTATGCTACGTTGAATGCTTTTGATATACGACTGCATGGATGCAGGAGGTAGAGCAACGCAGGAGCTTGTTGCCGAGAATAACTATTAGCTTCAATCATCCGCCTTGCCTTCAGCGCTTTAAACTCCCGCTGAATGAACAGATATCTAATAAAATTGGTATTACCCCGCAGCGATTTTTCACTCAAATAAGCTAGAGGCTGTAAACT
>SDWK01000793.1 GCA_004195335.1 Shewanella sp. | reverse complement strand
GGCCTACGCTCGATACCTCGACAGATAATATGATGTAATGCGCCGGGTGCATCTATACGGGATTGTCTTGGCATGATCAAGAGTATGGCACGGGGGGCTTTTAGAGAAAAGCATAATTACATGGGCGTCCCCTTTGACCTTTGACTGACTCTTGCGCTCCTTTCTGGCGCGCTCCCCCTGCTCACTATGGACAATGCATGTTGGTTTTATTTGGGTTTATTAAATGATTTCAAAATGATACCCTCGTTTTTTCAGGGACATCCACGTTAATCACCTAGTCCCATCGAGGGGGATATCATGAGGGGAATTGCTCTAGCCACCGCACTTATTCTAATCGCATCAACACTGCCAGCCATATCAGCAACATGCAAAAAATACGGGCCACAAGGTCAGGTCATTTACTACAAATGTTACGAACCAGAACCGACTTATCAAATTAATTGGTAACTAACCACCACTACAACCAACGATGAGGTTGTGAAAAAGGTCATCAAACCAGATTCTGTTTGCTACGACTACGCCAGTGGGAGCATCGACTATCGCGGGTGCATGAGTCAGGCTAAGAAATTGTTTAAGAAGAAATGTGACAAACTAACAAAGAGCTATCGTGGCACGGGATCAAGGGATTACGCTAAAGCTATCAATGTTGATAAGAAAAGCTTCTGTCGAGCAGCGAGAGCGATCTAATCACAATGTATGTTGAACCCCCCGTGTTACTGCAACGGGAACGAACCAAGGTTAAATAAAGGAGATCCGTTTTGAGCGAACAAACACACACCGTTGATGAAGTATTCGGAATTAATCGAGATCTACCGCTGAATTATGTTGCGAGAGATAGCGCTGATAATGTGCTTGTAAACAATCTTGCAAGACGCCAACACTTAGTAATTTATGGCAGTTCTAAACAAGGCAAAACATCTCTCAGAAAACACTGCCTGAACACTACAGATTATATTGTTGTTCATTGCTCAAACAAATGGTCTCTTGAGCAAATACATGAGGCAATCTTAAAGCAAGCAGGTTATGAGATAACTGTCTCAACTACGAAAAATACTTCAGGAAAACATAAGATATTTGCGAAAGCTATAGCCGGATTTTTAGGATATGGTGCAGAAGGTGGTGCAGAAGCAGAAAAAACAGAAGAAAGTGGAATAACAAAAGTACCGCTAGAATTAGACCCCTCAGATGTAAATGACATAATTGCTGCACTTAACAATATCAACTTCACTAAATTTATAGTTTTGGAAGACTTCCATTACCTTCCGATAGAGACACAAAGAGATTTTTCTGTTGCACTTAAAGCTTTCCATGAGAACTCAAAACTTTGCTTTATAATCATAGGGGTATGGCTTGAAGAAAACCGATTAAGTGTATACAACGGCGATCTAGTGGGCAGATTGCTACCTATCAACGCAGACAAATGGGAACGAGATGAACTTGAAAAGGTTATCAATTACGGCGAAGCGCTACTAAACATACAGTTCTCTGAAAATTTCAAAAATGAGTTACTCGATTCTTGCTATGGAAGCATTTACATAGTACAGGAGACATGCCATCAATGCTGTGTTAGTGAAAATATTCATGTAACGCAGGTGGAGCACAAAACTATTGAGAATAATGTTAGTTGCAAAGAAATAATTGACAACGTAGTTAACCAACAAGGCGGAAGGTTTAACTCTTTCCTTGCTCAATTTTCTGAAGGGTTTCAAGACACTGAACTAGAAATGCATAAGTGGCTTTTGTACCCGATTTTAACGGCTGAAATTGATGAAATTGAAAAAGGATTCAGGCAATCGGTAATCCGACAAAAACTGCAAGAAAAACATCCGCGAGGAAATGATTTAAACTCTGGCAACGTAACGCAGTCATTACAATCTGCAACTTCTCTACAGATAAAGAAAGAGATTAAACCTATGGTTTTGGATTACGATCAAACTAATTTGAGACTTAATATAGTTGATAAAAGCTTTCAAATATGGCTTTCACGACAGGACAGAAATGAGCTTTTAGAGCTGGTTGGTCTACCAACTATCTAACTCCATATACATTTTCCAGTGCCCATCTTCGTCCGTACTGGGGACCCGTGCTGGACTCGAACATTATGTTGTCGCCAACTTTTACCCAAAAGTTAGCGCGCATTTTATAACCTCAGAGCAGGCTTAAATATGGGGGTG
>SDWK01000785.1 GCA_004195335.1 Shewanella sp. | reverse complement strand
AGATGTGTATAAGAGACAGATCTGGTATAGTGGGTATAATATAAAAAGCCCTGAAGATTACCAATGATATTGTTGACAAACTCAGGGCTTACGGATGTTTTGCATAGGATAATTACAAGCGATTTTACATTAAAAACTGGAAAATAAAAAGTGGCCCAATAATTTTGAACCACTCTTATTTCTATCCTCTGTTAGATTCATTTTAGCAAATCGCTTAACTTTTCAACACAGGCGTCGGCTACGCCGGACTTAGAAGTGTCATCACCGGCCATAACCGACCACTGGCCTTTTTCAATATAATCACTCCTCCGCCAGTTATCTTCCTTCTTGAGCTCGGCCAAATTCTTCTCAAAATTGGGATCAGCCTTAAAATTGTTGGCGCATATCTCTGCCGCCAGCGGCAGCACGGCCTCATCAATCCTCTCTTGAGCAGTTCCGCCCGTAACCCATCCACCCCAAGCGAAGCCAATAATTATTGTTAAAATCGCACCACCAATAGCACCATACAATAACGGCTTTATCATTTCTTGAATTTTAGATTCCGGCATTAAGTATCTCCTTTCGGTTAAAAATTAAGTTCACGGTGAAACAAGACATACACACACGAGTGGTGTGGTTCATGTCAAGAGCTTTCCATGTTGTCAATTTCCAGCTTGATACAACCTACCCAAACAGTCCTGCTGACTCTAACCACAACCCTAACCAAAGAGAAAAGAATCATGGCTGAACAAACATTATCAAAAAGAGATCAGCGTAATCAAGAGACAGTTCCAGCTAAAATCGAAGGGATAACCACGAATTCAATTGCCGTCAGATGTCTCCTTGCTTTTGTTCGATGAAGGCTCTTCACTGCCGTACACCTCAACATAGGCGTCATGCGTGGTGCAACCTTTTTCCCAGTGATCCCTCACTTTCTTGCCGATAAAGGAATCCGGATATTTACGTCCAATGTTGCAGCCAGGGCAGATTTTGCTCCATCCCGCCAGCACTTTTTTCATTTCCACCTTCGCCTCCTTTCATCAGGTGCACTCGCCTGCTTAAAAAAGTTCAAAAGGATTTATTTCCTGCGACAGCCGTACTAGTTACGGGACTGCTCGACCAAAATGCTGCCACTGTCTCGTACAGGATTACCGGTTGCAAGTAGTTTCTTTTTCGGTTGAAATATATATGTTGTGGCCGGTTTAACCTCTTGTAAATAGTTGGTTTCTTTATAACCTTCAAACCTGATGGTGAGTGGATGGTAATCTGCTCGGGGTATATAGAAGCGTACGCATCCTTGTTTATTGGTTTTGAAACAACCCAGTCCAACAAGAACGACTTCTCCACCACAAATCGGATTTCCCTGTTGGTCAAGGACCTTAATCAAGCTTAAACGTCGTGACGGAAGGTATTTGGCAATCAACTGCCTGAATTTACTTGCGCTATTAGGTGCCGGCATTCCTGCCACTTGTTTCAGCACATCCTCTTCATAATCCCCATGTTTTTTAGGAGTCTTCCAATTTTCCCCATATTTTAGACGCAGGTATTCCTCGGGTGGATTTGGCACGAGGAAAGTCTCTTTGAGAAAGGATATTTCCTTTAATTCCGTAAACAGACTAAGGGGGGTTTTTAGGAAGGGGAATTGGATTATGTAGTCATCAACGACCTTATAGCACAGCCAGTCAATTCTTGTTGAGTACTTAACCAGGGGTATATATGGACTTACACTCAGATGATCTATTCTGGCGAGAAAACCGTGATTCCTGAAAGCTACAACAATCTGGTCAAGTGACTTCTCGGTTACACCGTGAAATCCGATTACCGAACCCACGTCGACGTCGTCATCCCATGGCAGTAAATCGTTATCTCTAATCGCTCCGAGACAGGTTCCCTGTCGAAGGAAAAAGGTCACGCCGAAACTATCCAGGATATGTTTGACCTCCTTTAGCGCCTTGATTGCATTATTCCGGTCTATTGGTTCTTCTGATTCAAGCCATTTATCTAACCTTTTGTTATCTTCAATACTCATGCTACTATCCATCATCTTTCACTCCTCCTTAATTTATCCAGCACAACGCTGAAGACCACGGAGGTAAGCCCGTGGATTAAGAGCCTAATAAAATGGCACCGAGAATGATGCCTCGTACCAATCC
>SDWK01000516.1 GCA_004195335.1 Shewanella sp. | reverse complement strand
GGCGAAAATACTCGGTGCAAAAGAGATCATTACCACGGCAGAGAGCGAGTTTGAGTCCCGTTTACGCGCATATGGAGCCGATACTGTTATCGACTTCAGGAGTCAGGATTTTAGTGAGCTTGTCAGCGATGTCGATATCACTATCGATACTATAGGTGGTCAGGTGCAGGAAAAGTCTATTGGAGTCACTAAGCGAGGTGGTTCGGTGATCACCTTGGTTGGCGCTATGTTTGAGGAGATTGCAGCCGAGAAAGGTGTCTCCCTTGAACTCATGTTCCATCAGGCGAATGGTCAACACCTTAAATGGATTGCAGAGCAGGTGGATGCCGGAAATTTATCGGTTCAAATAGACACGACCTACGCTATTTCGAGTGTCTATGATGTTTATGCTGCGTTGTCTTATGTTGAGCAAGGCAAGGCGCGTGGAAAAGTCGTATTAGATATGAGTGATTTCTAATCCAATCTTTGCTTATTCGGTTATTTCTGTGGCCATTATTGGCCATATAGAAATATCCGCAATGATTCATCTATTTTTAATTTGAGGTATCTATGAAGCCTAAAAGAATTAGGGTCGATTTTTTTCATGACGTCGTCTGTAGTTGGTGCTACGTCTTATCGCCTCGGCTACGAATTTTGGCCGAGGAGCTAAATCTGGATGTTTATCATCATAGCTTCGCGTTATCTGCAACATATAAACATATGGAAAGAATGTTCGGTTCTAAAGCCAATGCCAAGAAGGAAATTATGGGTCATTGGCAGCGATGTGCAGCCGTTGAAGATCAAAAACGTATCAACGTCGAAGGAATGAGGCAACAAAGCTTCGAGTACCCAATTTCTATGCCTGGATTACTCGGGTGTAAGGCTGCAGAAAAACAAGCGGGTCAGCAGGGGCATTGGGACTATTTTGATGCGGTGCAACGTACCCACCTGGCCGATAATAGAAATATTGGTGATAGCGAAGTGCTTGCCGATTTGGCTCATGAGTTGGGGTTAGATATTGAGCGTTTTAAGTTAGATTTAAACTCATCAGCGTTACGGGAAGAGGTAGAGCAAGATCGGCTACTGGCGCAGGATTATGGCATTAATGGTGTGCCTTGTTTGGTTATCAATCAAGGTTGGATAATATCCGGCGCTCAACCATTAGATGAGTTGCGTCATCAATTGCAACAAATACATCTTGGGATAAACGCCGAAGACTTTGCTTAGGTCTAGCTTCACCGTCGCCGTTTAAATCTGGCTCCACAGTCGTCTTGCAAGCCCCGACGAACGTTGAGTGGCTTGTAAGCTGGCATGTTCAAAAATCAGTTGCGAGCCCAGGCAGGTAAAATGCTGTTTGGCGCGGGTGATGGCCGTATAAACCAGTTCCTTCGTTAGTAATTGTTTTTGGGCCAGACTCGGCCAGATGGGCAGTACCAGCGCCACATTGGCAAATTCACTGCCCTGGCTCTTATGTACTGTCATGGCAAAACAGGTATCGTGGCTTGGCAGACGCGCGGGGAGCACCTTTAAGATGCTGCCATCGGCTTGAACAAAGTGGGCCATCAGCCTTGGAGAGTGCTTCGCGGCATTGCCGTCTTCGGCTAACTGGCCAGAGACAGTGTTGCTTAACGCATCGGGTAAGATTAGGCCGATATCGCCGTTAAACAGACCCAGGTTATAGTCGTTGCTCTGAATAATCACCGGACGGCCGAGATAAAACTCGGTGTCGGCACTGATAAATTTGGCCTGTTTCAGCGCTGCGGTCACCCCTTGGTTGATGCCGTCGACGCCATATTCGCCCGCGCGCATGGCGCACAATACCCTAAATTCGTTATAGCAATCGATGATCTCTGCGGCGCCTTTACTGCTGTCCTTCGCCATCTCGAGATAGTGTCGGTAATGATTGACGGCCTGGTTGATTAGCTCCTCGAGCCCCGAATTACCCGCATTCGTTTTGTGATGTTCAATCCACTGCAGTTCATCATAGCCAGTTTGCCATACCTGCATCATTCGCTGTTTGTCCGAGTCATTGACCGCCGCGGCCAATTGACCTATGCCTGCATCGCCTTTAAATCTGTGACTGTGCATCAACATACATAAGCTATCGCCTATCTTAGGTGATGGGCTGGTAAAAGGACTGAGGTCGTAACCCGTCAATGCCGATAAATTTTGGGCATAGGAGGCCGAATAGCGCAT
>SDWK01000510.1 GCA_004195335.1 Shewanella sp. | reverse complement strand
GGCCATCAGTATCAGTACACCGAGAAACTGCATCAACAGAAATCCTTTCAGCAAAAATTTAGGCTCAAACCTATGCAGTAAAAGTGTATTGAGGCGATTCATCGCGATCAAGCTTGCTATATTAGCGGTAAATAGTAATGAAAAGTGCTCAGCTGTCACTCCAAAGACTTCCATGTAGATCATCGACGCATTGGTAAGAAAAATCATCATCACGCTGTAGGCGAAGGCCTGAGCGACCATGTAACCCAATGCTCCAGTCTCTCGAAAAACTGACATAAACCCAAGGCCACTCTTTTTAACTTTAAGGCCTTGTCCCCTGGCTGTGCTCCGAGGAATAAAGGCGATCACCAAGCCGATAACCAATACCGCGACAAGGGCGAGAAAATAGAAAATCGACCGCCAATCACCGACGTAGGATAATATCAATGTACCGACACTCGGTGCGATGGACGGCGCTATCATAGTGATAAGAGCAACCAGAGAGAAGAGCTTTGCCGCCTCCTTACCATTGGCATTATCCCTGATCGTCGCTGGCACACCAACCAGTGCAATACCTGCCCCAACCGCCTGAATAATTCGCCATAACCATAGAATTTCAATTCTCGTGCTGGTAGTCAGTAAGAGGCTTGCACCGGCAAAAAGGCTCAAGCCCAGCACCATCACGGGAAGCCTTCCCTTACGGTCTGACAGTGGACCTCCAATTAACTGGCCAACAGCTAACCCCAGTACGTATAAGCTTACGGTAACCGATAACATAGAGATATCAACATTCATGCTGGCCGCCATTTCCGGTAACGCTGGCAGGGAGCTGTCGATAGCAAAGGGGGTGATAGCGCAGATGGCCGAAAGTGTAATGATCAGGGTTCTATCCAGACCAGCGGTTTTTTGCTTTGTCATTCATGCTCTCTTATTTACCTTTCCAGAAAGATAGTAACTAGGTAATACCATCTCAGCAAGATATATTGTTCCTCTGCTTGCTTATGAGATAATAAATCGGTGAACAAAAGCTTTAAAGAAATCCAGCAACTGATGCAAAAAAACTGGCCTGAGTGCGCCGATTCCGGCTTTCCGGTATTATTACGCCTGACCCGGGTTAGTGACATTTTTCAACAAACCATTCAGCGCTATGTTGAAGATTATCAACTACAAAAAGCCGACTTTGGTGTGCTATGCGCATTACGTCGTAATCCCCCTCCTTATCGCCTCTCACCTACAGAACTGTATCAAAGCATGATGTTTAGCTCCGGAGGACTCACCAAAGTGCTCGGCCGCTTGAGTCAAGCAGGCTTAATTGAGAGACAAGATAACCCTGAAGATAAACGAAGCAAACTCGTTCTACTCACCCCTGATGGGAAACAACTCGTAGAAAACGTTTTACCGGGACTGCATCAGCAAGAAAATCGCATATTGCAGGCCTTAAACAAGGATGAGCTGGAACAACTCAATACCCTATTGCAACGCATTCAGAACCTATATGAATAAAGCGATACGGAAAGGTGCAGTTTCCAATCCACAAAAAAGCGAACCCGTTTCGGTTCGCTATTATTGATGTGATTAGATATCACCTGCATATATTAATGGACATATTCTAAGCCATAACCATCTGCCATTTCGGCTCTGACAATAGCGGCCCCCTTGCCTATTCACAGGCGCAGACAGCAGACTGCTCACAAGGCGCCGCTGCGGCGACGGTGCACATACCGCCCTTCTTCCCCGAACCAAGGCACCAGGCATTACAGTCGAACGTATCCGGATGGCCGATGTCATCTTTATGGCCATGAAGTACATCCTTGCCCGGATTAGACTCGACCAACAAACCGTTTGGCAGACAAGCCTCACCAAACATTCTGCCATTGGGCACACCCTTCTCATCGGTCCCGATATGACATCCCGCCACGCCCGGCGCAACCCCATCACTATCTTTCCACCAGGTCTTTTGACCTGAGATCCAGTCAGCGGGTTTGAACTCAAATGTGCCTTTCGCGCCCGGCATATCCTTAGCACCACTCGAAGGTTCACCCTCGTGATGAGCGGCAAATACACCGATGGAGAGCGTCATGGCAACGAGTAATATAATACGTCTAATCATCTGAATAGGGATCATCACTTAGGTACCTTTAAATAAAATGTTTTTGTCACAGATTAAATAGGTTGGAACACCTAATACGACTAATCG
>SDWK01000245.1 GCA_004195335.1 Shewanella sp. | reverse complement strand
CTATCTGTATTTCTACATGTAAGCCATTATTTTTTAATAAAATCGCTGTTGGTGATTTCTCATCCCCCTGATAGCCAACAAACTTTTCCGGTTCCCGTAAATGAGTATCGCAACCGTCAGAAAGCGTCACCAACAAGCTTTCCCCATCGACCTGATAATGAACCGCTTCACTGTGACTCCCAACGGCTAACGGGGCCAGTGTGTCTAAGTGTTGTTTAGCGAAGGCGACCACTTTATCACCGCGAACAGGGTTATAGTTTGCCGTGATCTCAGCGCCGCCATCGAAACTAATCGCATCGGTACCATATAAGGCGTCATATAAGCTGCCCCATCGTGCATTGGCGGCGTTTAATGCAAAACGGGCATTTTTAACCGGTACCACCAGCTGAGGACCAGCTTGCTTGGCGATCTCGATGTCGACATTGACCGTTGATATTAAAAAATCTTCACCTTCAGGGACAAGGTAGCCAATCTTGGTTAAGAAAGCCTTATAGGCGACAGGTTCATGCTTTTTATGGGATAAATGCCATTGATCGATTTGAAGCTGTAATTCATCACGTTTTTCTAGCAGTACTCGATTCTTGGGCCCAAGGTCATCGACTATGGCTTCCAACTTAGTCCAGAATCGATCAGTGTCGATCCCTGTACCCGGAATGATCTGCTCATTGATTAATTCAAAGAGTACTGGGGCCACTTGCAGATTGCCAACTTGAATTCGTGATGTCATAACGCATCCCTTCTATTAATTAACTGATGTCAGCTTGATAGCGACTCTTCTGTTGTTTGGATTTGAACCCATTGACCTTTACCATTCATAACACCATGCAGGCGATTGATAAGCAAGTAGTGAAAACGAGTCAATGATGAGTCTATATCACCCTGTTGGCATATCTATAATTTATCGTAATTATTATTGGCATTCATGAAAGCTATAATAGTCATAAAATCTGCTTAGAACCTGTCGATAATGCGCGCAGTTTCGGTGATCCGCTCTCACATCCACTTATGGCAGGATTATGTTGCAGCAACGGACTCCAAGCCATCGTCAACTCATATAAACGGTGGAATATCGAATCCAAGCTGGCGACCAGATTAAAACCTGTCGATGATACGCGCCGTTTCGGTGATCAGTTCGCGCATCCATTTGTGAGCAGGATTATGTTGCAGCAGCGGACTCCACGCCATCGTCAATTCTATTAGAGCGAGGAATATCAAATAGAAGCCCGCAGCCTCATTAAAACCTATCGATAATACGTGCCGTTTCGGTGATCAGTTCGCGCATCCATTTGTGAGCAGGATTATGTTGTAGCAGCGGACTCCATGCCATCGTCAATTCAATAGGAGGTATATCAAAAGGAGGAGGAACGATACTGACCCTATTATTATCTTGCTGTAGTCTCGCCATCTTACTGGGAACGGTGGCTATCAGGTCTTGCCGTTCAGCTAATGAACTCGCCGCTTGATAGTGACGGGTAAATACGGTGATCCTGCGCTTAGCATTTAATCTGGCCAGTGCTTCATCGACCCAACCTAAACGCTGGACATCATCGGGATCCATACCAACACCCACCCCCATACCGGTTTTACTTACCCAAACATGGTGCGCATCCAGATAGCTTTCAAGATTAAAATTTTTCAGTACCGGGTGTTTTTTGTTGATTAAACAGCTAAATGTATCTTTCCATAGTACTTTTTGGTGAAAGGATTGCGGAATACTGTCGAAACGGTTAATCACCATATCCACTCTACCCTGCTCAACATCGGGGAAATTAACATCGCTGGGCGTCATGATATCAAGAATAACCTTAGGCGCTTCATTGCGTAATCTGGCGATGAGAAGTGGGATCAGGGTGGCTTCGGCGTAATCGGAGGCCATCATTCGGAACACCTTCTCACTTTCATAAGGGTTGAACTTGGCTTTGGGTTGCACCGCCTTCTCGAGGCCCACCAGCAGCTCACGGATCTCGGGTTTAAGTTCCGTTGCCCGCTCAGTCGGTGTCATACCTTTGCTGGTTCTGATTAACAGGGGATCATCAAATAGAACACGTAACCTTTTCAGACCGTTACTCATCGCTGGTTGGCTGATACCGAGCTGATCTGCAGCCCTGGTAACATTTAGTTCACGAAGTAAAACATCAAAATAAACCAATAAATTCAGGTCAATACGAGACATATTC
>SDWK01000234.1 GCA_004195335.1 Shewanella sp. | reverse complement strand
TAGGACCGGCTTTAGCCGGGAAGAGCGCAGCTAAGGCTGCCTCAACAATCACACACAACAGAATTTAAGAATTAGACGATAAAAAATAGGGAATATTGACCATGTTATCGATGAAAAATATCAGCAAAGTATTTAAAACAGACTTAGTCGAGACCCACGCACTGCGTGACTTTAATTTAGAAGTGGCAGAAGGCGAATTTGTTGCGGTTACCGGACCATCCGGTTCAGGTAAAACGACCTTTCTCAATATTGCAGGCTTGCTCGAAGGTTTTACTGAGGGTGATTACTTTCTCGATGGGGTCAATATATCAAACCTGAGTGATAACAAGAGCGCCGAGATCCGTAATCAGAAGATCGGTTTTATTTTCCAAGGATTCAATTTGATCCCGGATCTGAATCTGGCTGAAAATGTAGAGGTACCATTGCGTTACCGTGGTTTCAACGCCAAAGAGCGTAAGCGTCGAGTACAAAAAGCCTTAGAGCAGGTAGGTCTTGCGGCGCGTATGAAGCACCTTCCTTCTCAGCTTTCCGGTGGACAACAACAACGTGTGGCCATTGCCCGTGCGTTAGCTGGCGAGCCAAGATTTCTGCTTGCCGATGAGCCAACGGGTAATCTCGATAGCATGATGGCACGTCAGGTGATGGAGCTGTTGGAAGATATTAACAAGGCGGGCACCACGATTATCATGGTGACTCACGACGCTGAACTTGCCCGTCGTGCCCAGCGAAATATTCAAATTGTCGATGGCCAGGTGTGTGACTTTACTATGTATCAAAGTGGTGAAGGTGGCGAGCGAGCCAGTGAAAAGCCGCATCTGGTGACAGAATCTCATGTGTCTTTAAATCAAGACAAAGTGGCGAGCTAAGGAGAATACTATGTTTTTCTATTATCTGGATCTCGCCTGGCGCAGCATTAAGAAGACGCCCTTTATGTCACTTTTGATGGTGCTAGCTATCTCAATCGGGATTGGAATTACCATCACCACTTTGAATGTGTATCAGCTAATGTCAGAGAACCCAGCGGGTGAACGCTCCGATAAACTGGTTGCAGTTCAGCTTTGGAGCCAAGGTAAAGATGCGTGGGAAGAGTTTAACGACCAGTTGACCTACCAAGATGCCTATAACCTACGTAAGAGTGATGTCCCTTCGCGTCAAACGGCAATGTTTACCACGGGATTAGCACTACAAACGGATGACCCCGATTTTGCCCCTTTGTTAGAGTCTGTTCGAGTAACCGATAGCGACTTCTTCGAACTATTTTCTGTGCCATTTATCTACGGTAAAGCTTGGGATAAGCAAGTTGATACCGAAGCGGTTTATCAAGTGGTGATCAATGAGTCGCTTAATAAACAGCTATTTTCAGGTGAAGACAGCATAGGTGAGACGCTATATCTGAACAGTAAGCCTTATCAAATCGTTGGTGTCACTAAGACCTGGAACCCAAGCCCAATTTACTATGATTTGACCACTGGAGCGTTTAAAGATTCTGCGCAAATATTTGTCCCTTTTTCGCTAGCGCCTATAGAAGAATATGAAAGCTGGGGAAACAATCAAAGCTGGAAAAGAGAGTCGATTAATAACTACAGCCAACGCTTAAGTTCTGAGATGCATTGGATTCAATTTTGGGCAGAGGTGCAAGATGATAAACAACGTGATGAATATGCTCAGTGGTTGAAACGCTATGTGGAGCAGCAACAGCTTATAGGTCGTTTTGATAGTCCGGAAGCGGCAGCTCAGTTGTCCAATGTTGCCCAGTGGCTAGAACTCAATGAAGTCGTGCCTGAAGATAATAAAATTTTGGTTGGCCTCAGCGCCCTCTTTTTGGTGGTTTGTCTGGTTAATATGTTAGGCCTCCTTCTGGCCAAGTTTCTTAAGCGAGCGCCTGAAGTTGGTGTACGCCGCGCCATTGGTGCGAGCCGTGCGCAGATCTTCTCTCAACATATGGTTGAGGTGGGCTTGATAGGCTTAGGTGGTGGGGTACTTGGCTTAGTGTGGGCATGGGTTTCATTATCGCTACTGTCTTCACGTTTCGACTTGGAGGAATCTTTGACTCACTTAGACACCAGTATGTGGTTAATTGCACCTGTTATCGCCATTTTTGCGGCTTTAGTTGCCGGCACTTATCCTGCTTTGAGGATCTGTTCCACTAACCCTAGCGTTCATCTGAAGAGCCAATAAG
>SDWK01001032.1 GCA_004195335.1 Shewanella sp. | reverse complement strand
GTATTAATGAGCTTCCTGAATACCTTTATCAATAAGGAGCCGATTTTCGTCTCAGAAGTCGTGACTTATAAGAAATGTAGTGTAAATAGAGCAGGGCAAACAACTTGTTGAGACTCACATGCCTTCAATTATCTTTTTATCTGGATTCTAGGAACGAGCAGATACGAATCGAACTTCTCGCCAAAGTGAAGCACATGCTTACCATGATTACAGTCCACTGACTTTTTATAGGGCGGAGAAGGAATGATCTCGTCTGAAGCAGTGATAAGTTGCAAGGTTTCTCCAGCGAAAAAGAAAGTGCTGCTGGGATACAATTCAATATCGACAGGTACTATTTCGCCCGTCTTCAACTTCTGTTCAGCTTCCCCCTTTTGAACCGGGTGCCACTCGGTTGATTCAACAGTGTCAAGCTCCCGTCTGGAAACTTTACAATATCCACGGGTAACCATATCTTTCTTGTTCCCAACTGAACCGTTGAAGTGAACAGAATTGCCATTTCGATCAAGTTTGTTGACAGCGACAAACATGGCCATATCATCCGGAGGTATTTCACTGCCATTTTCTGGTCGTGCTTCCACCCAAACCCTGAGCATCATGTAGCCGCTTAGCTCCATCTCTTCGTCAAACTTGAAGTTGAATAATGCTTTGCCCTGCTTCGCTGAGTATACCGTCTCCTCCGTTTTTTCCGTTGGCTCAAGAGAAAGGGATAGTGGCTGTTTACTCAGATAGAACTTAGTGTATTGAGTATGAGCGATTGGCCATTCATTTTCATTACGTACTTCGTGGACTTCATTTCGGCTGGAACGGACCTCCAGTCGAACCGGGGGCGTATCGAGAAAACCGCTGGACGTATCATCTTTCAAGAAACAGTCCATGAAGTCCTTGGTTCTCTTTTGTACTTCAGCCGAATAGTAAGCAACCCACTTGCCGGTACGATGCGTGTACACCCATTTATGCTTTGACTTTGCTTTTTCAAAAGCCCGGAACGATCCCATGGTATGCAAACCATGGTCTGAAAATGAAGCGCAAATCAGCATAGGAACAGTAATCTCTTCCAACTTGGCTGCTTTTGCCTTCCAAAAATCATCATAGAATGGGTGATTCTTTAAGTAGTCCAAAGGGAGACACCCCTCGGAACTCACAAAGTCATCTTCCGTTCCGCTAATGACCGGTTTCACCTCAGTATGCCACCAGAAGGTAGGGAAACCCTTTTCAGGTAAACCGCCAAAGCAAAATATGTCCCGATAAACATCAGTCAGGCCTTCCCAGGGGGAAATGCAGCACAAGGAAGGTGGCGGCCCACCGTAAGCCTGGCAGGCAGCTACATGCCACTGTGTAATAGCCAGAAAACTCACTCCATTGAGACCCACCTTTCCGGTACACCACGGTTGTTTCGCGACCCACTCAATAGCCTCGTAGTAACATTTTGCCTGATGCTCAGAGAATGCGGAGGGTGGACCTTCGCTACTTGCGTAACCCGGCAAGTTCATGTTGACTACAGCATATCCAGCAGGTATCCAAAAATTCGGGTCTGGAGATTCCCAGCTTGTCAGTCTGGAAAAAACCGGCTTTCCTCCGGCCTGAGGGATTAGACGATATTGTTGCGGTGGGCCTCCCAGAGGTGTTGCGTGTAGAGCAGGTGTCAGGTTGTTATTGTAGGGGTGCGCGCACATTACGACTGGTACTTTTTCGGCGTTTTTTGCAGCTTTTTTTGAGCGGTAGATATTTGCAGTTACAAAAAAGACCTCGCTCATAGGAATTTTCACATCATATTCACAAAGAATATCCGAGTCCGGTTCGGTAAGCACACATTGCGGACGAAAGAACTGTCCGCTTTTCAAAGCGTTACCCAGTATTGGGCCTACCGATTTAATGATCTGAGTAAATTCCCCTATTCCCATTTCACATTCCTCATCAAAGCGAATAGTTAAAAAACAGTTATCACAGCGTGACCATACAAAGAGTAAAGGGTGTTGGTTGTAATGCAACAATTACCCGCTCAACAACGAACTTTCTTATGATTCCTCCCACATTGGTTAGAGCCTGTGTAATTGGCAAAATTGCGAAATTCTTACTGTCCCTGCATTACGTGAAAGGCCACCAAGGATCGAACCCTGGTGGCCATAGTTTTGTGTATTAAAGAGCTTCCTGAATACGTCTATCAATAAGAAGCCAGTTTT
>SDWK01001028.1 GCA_004195335.1 Shewanella sp. | reverse complement strand
AGATGTGTATAAGAGACAGGGCGTCGTCGGGGCCGTTACTCCTACCACTAGCCCAACGATGACAATAATGTGCAACGTGATGTTTGCACTTAAAGGAGGAAACGCCATTATAATTGCACCTCATCCACGTGCAAAAGACATCAGTGCTAGAACGGTGGATCTGATAAACGATGAACTCAATAAATTGGGTGCACCGGAAAATTTGTTGCAGATTATTCGCGAACCTTCTATGGAGCTGACCAATGAGTTAATGTCGGCTGTGGATGTACTAGTGGCCACTGGTGGACCAGCAATGGTTAAAGCAGCCTATTCTAGTGGCAAACCCTCATTTGGTGTTGGTGCTGGCAACGTACAAACCATCATTGATCAAGGCGTTGATTATAATACCGCTGCGAGCAAGATTATTACTGGCCGCATATTTGATAACGGTATTATTTGTTCAGGTGATCAGAGCATCATCGCGCCCGCTCAGGACTTTATTCAAGTAATCGAGGCTTTCAAGTCTCAAGGTGCTTATTATGTTGATGATATAACACTTGCTAATAGATTTCGCGAGGCTTTGTTTGACAATGGATACATGAGGCCAGAGGTCATCGGCCAAAGCGTACAAACAATCGCTAATCTTGTAGGCGTCGAATTATCGCCGGAATCAAAGGTAATCGTGATCAAATCTGACCAAAGCGCTGACGACGTGCTGCGTAGCGAAAAGATGTGTCCAGTATTAACCGCTTTTGCCTACGAGACGTTGGATGAAGCGATTGCGATTGCTTCGGCAAACTTGGAGATCAGAGGTAAAGGACATACTTGCGTGATTCATTCCGATAATCAAGCGAATATTGAAAAAATTAGTCTCCAGTTGCCCGTTAGTCGAATCGCAATCAACGAATCAGGATCTTTATCGGTCGGTGGAGCATTGCACAATGGCTTTGTACCTACAGGCACACTCGGGTGCGGTTCATGGGGTAATAATTCGATTTCTGAAAATTTTAGCTTCAAGCACATGATTAATACCCAACGAATTGGATTTACTATACCGGGAAAGACAATTCCGACTGATGAAGAGATATGGACATAGGTCTGACTAAAATTGATATCAACAGATATACCCGTTCCACTTGAATATTTAGGGTTCAGCAGTCCTGAAACTCTCATCTGCAAGTAGAGCGGGGGTAGGGTATTATGAAAACTCTTTGAAAAATTAAGCCTTCGTGCGTTTTTTATTAGAAGAATTTCATTCTGAGTTCGTATAGGATTTGTATACCACATATAATAATCTAGGTAGCATCTTATGAAGATGCAGCGGTATTCTCTTAAATTTGTAGATTGAGGTACGGTCACGATTACTGAAGCTAGGTTGTATGCGATACTTATTTCTTTCGCGACACAGGTTTCTTTCACAATATAGGAGTAAAAAATCGAACTATCACTGACACTTTTTATCGGTTTAATCGTCGTGGCCTTTATTGCCGGCTTTATCAGTTCCATTGCCGGAGCAGGTGGCGCCATTGTCTTACCTGTTTTGCTATGGGCGGGCTTGCCTCCGCTTAACGCTTTAGCGACCAATAAATTTCAAAGTGTCTTTGGCACGCTATCTTCAACGATTAATTTCTTTCAAAAGGGCTATATTGATTTGAAATCCCTGAGGCCTGCACTGTGTTATGCCTTTGTTGGCTCTATGATAGGTACCTATTTAGTGCAGCAGATATCCACGGACTATTTATCGATAATGATGCCGTATCTGCTGATTGTATTAGCGCTTTATATGTTGTTCTCTCCAACCATTGCTGATGAAGATTTACCACCTAAAATATCAGAGAAAACTTTTGCCCCTCTTATAGGTGGCGGTATCGGGCTTTATGGTGGTTTTTTTGGCCCAGGAATGGGCTCGTTCTTCGCTGTTGCTTTTGCCTCATTACAAGGCTTTAACATGCGAAAATCGACAGCCTATACCAAACCCTTAGTATTGATCGTTAATACCACCTCCATGGTTATTTTTTTGTGGGGCGGGCATATTGTGTGGGGTTTGGGTATTGCGATGGCTGCTTCACAAGTAGTGGGCGCGCGACTGGGATCGAATTTAGTGATCCACAGCGGCGTCGCTTTGATAAAACCCTTTATTGTGCTGA
>SDWK01000795.1 GCA_004195335.1 Shewanella sp. | reverse complement strand
GCGCAAGAGAGTTAATCGAAGTATTAAGTGGTAAGGCAAACCTCGGCATCATAACTAACGGCTTTACTGAGTTGCAGACTGTCAGATTAGAAAAGACGGGGTTGCTTGGTGCTTTTGAGCATGTCGTGATATCTGAGCAAGTCGGTATAGCTAAACCCGATGTCGGGATCTTCGAACACGCATTGAAACGTATGGAAAACCCTGACAGAGATAAAGTCTTGATGGTGGGTGATAACCCTCACTCTGATATACAAGGCGGGCTAAATGCCGGATTGCATACTTGTTGGCTGAACACCCATAATGCACCGAGACCGGAGGGGATAGAGCCTCATTTTGAAGTTTCCTCGCTGTACGAGTTACAGCAGATCTTAGTGGATTAATCGCTTTTTATATCAATTCGTATTATTCAATAAAAAAAGCCAGAGTATTGCTACTCTGGCTTGGCTCTAGTGGGAAGCTAGAAGGAAAGGGGGTTTAATCAAATTTGATTAACCAAACTGGTTCATTGTGTTGTCTTTGCCCGATGCTTTTAGTGCCTGATCTCCAGAGAAGTACCCTTTGTGATCGTCACCCATATCTGAACCCGCCATGTTCTGGTGTTTAACACAAGCGATGCCCTGACGGATCTCCTTGCGTTGCACGCCAGCTACATAACCCAGCATACCTTGGTCACCGAAGTAATCTTTAGCCAGGTTATCTGTAGACAAGGCCGCAGTATGGTATGTCGGTAGGGTGATCAGGTGGTGGAAGATACCCGCTTCACGCGCCGAATCAGCCTGGAATGTACGGATCTTCTCATCGGCTTCTATCGCAAGCTCTGTCTCGTCATAATCGATACTCATCAATTGAGCACGATCGTAACCCGATACATCTTTACCCGCTTCTTGCATCAAATCGAAGATCTGCTGACGGAAATTAAGGGTCCAGTTAAACGAAGGTGAGTTGTTATAAACCAGCTTGGCATTCGGTACGGTTTCACGGATAGCGTTTACCATTGCGCCGATTTGGGCAACATGAGGCTTCTCTGTTTCAATCCATAACAAATCTGCACCGTTTTGTAAGCTGGTGATACAGTCAAGTACGCAGCGCTCTTCACCGGTGCCGGCTCTGAACTTAAACAGGCCGTTTGGAAGGCGTGATGGTTTAACCAGTTTGTCACCGCGTTTAAATACCACATCACCATTGAGTAGGTTATCGGTCGATACCTCTTCAACTTCAAGGAATGAGTTGTATTGGTCGCCCAGGTCGCCAGGTTCTGCAGTGACGGCAATCTTCTGTGTCAGACCTGCACCCAATGAGTCGGTACGGGCAACAATGACACCATCGTCGATGCCTAGCTCAAGGAATGCATAACGTACAGCATTGATCTTGGCGAGAAACTCAATATGTGGCACCGTGACTTTACCGTCCTGGTGTCCGCACTGCTTCACATCAGATACCTGGTTTTCAAGCTGGATACAACAGGCACCCGCTTCAATCATCTGTTTTGCCATCAAGTAGGTGGCTTCTTCATTACCAAAGCCAGCGTCGATGTCGGCGATAATCGGTACTATATGAGTTTCAAAGTTATCAATCTTGTCTTGTACAGCGGCTTTATCAGCACCTTCGGCTTTATCCAGTTCGCGAAATAGACCTCCTAATTCGCGAGCATCGGCCTGACGAAGGAAGGTGTATAACTCGGCGATAAGGCTGGCGACAGACGTTTTTTCGTGCATTGACTGATCCGGCAATGGACCGAAGTCGCTACGCAGTGCTGCAACCATCCAACCAGACAGGTATAAGTAACGGCGTTTAGTGGTTAAAAGATGCTTCTTAATCGCAATCATCTTCTGTTGACCGATAAACCCGTGCCAGCAACCCAGTGATTGAGTGTACTGTGAGCTGTCTGTATCATAGTTAGCCATGTCTTCACGCATTATTTTGGCGGTATACTTGGCAATGTCCAAACCTGTCTTAAATTGATTCTGAGCTCGCATACGGGCTACTGATTCAGGGTTGATTGCATTCCAGGCACTACCTTCTTTCTCTAATAAGGTTGTTGCTGTATCGATATCTGCTCTGTAATTTGACATGGTAAGTCCCTTCCTACAAAAAATGATTAACAACGATTGATTGCTTCCGTTAAGAATAATAGTAATATTGTGTCAAATTAGTCTAATTTATAGTTATTATCTGTCTCTTAT